>DASTRT010000252.1:0-3823 GCA_035761085.1 Methylophilaceae bacterium | reverse complement strand
CGAGGTGTGGAAGGCGGAGAAGGCCATGGTGGCCGGCAGCCAGCACATCAAGGAAGAGATCGACCAGGTTCGCGTGCAGATGGAGGAAGCCAAGCGCAAGGGCGACTGGCAGAAGGTCTCCGAGCTGCAGTACGGCAAGCTGCCGCAACTGGAAACCCAGCTCAAGCAGGCAGCCAACGCGGAGTCCGAAGCCGAGCGCAAGCATCCGCAATTGCTGCGCACACAGGTCGGTGCTGAAGAGATCGCCGAAGTGGTCTCACGCGCGACCGGCATCCCGGTTTCCAAGATGATGGAAGGCGAGCGCGACAAGCTGCTGCACATGGAAGACAAGCTGCACGATCGCGTAGTCGGCCAGGACGAGGCGGTACGCCTGGTGTCGGACGCCATCCGTCGTTCGCGTTCAGGCTTGTCCGATCCCAATCGGCCTTATGGTTCCTTCCTGTTCCTGGGGCCGACCGGTGTGGGCAAGACCGAGCTTTGCAAGGCGCTTGCAACCTTTTTGTTCGATAGTGAGGAGCACCTGATCCGCATCGACATGAGCGAATACATGGAGAAGCATTCGGTCGCCCGCATGATAGGCGCGCCGCCGGGCTATGTCGGCTACGAGGAAGGCGGGGCGCTGACTGAAGCCGTGCGCCGCAAGCCCTACAGCGTGATTTTGCTCGACGAGATCGAGAAGGCGCATCCGGACGTCTTCAACGTGCTGCTGCAGGTGCTGGACGACGGTCGCCTGACCGACGGCCAGGGCCGCACAGTGGACTTCAAGAACACGGTCATCATCATGACCTCCAACCTGGGCTCGCAGATGATCCAGGCCATGGCGGGTGACGATTACCAGGTCATCAAGCTGGCAGTCATGGGCGAAGTGAAGGCGCACTTCCGGCCGGAATTCATCAACCGCATTGACGAGGTCGTGGTGTTCCATGCGCTCGGTGAGGCGCAGGTCAAGTCGATCGCCAATATCCAGATCCGCAATCTGGAGAAACGCCTGGCGGCGATGGAGATGCATCTCGAGGTGACCGATGCGGCGCTGGCGGAAATCGCCAATGCAGGGTTCGACCCGGTCTACGGTGCGCGGCCGTTGAAACGGGCGATTCAGTCCGAGATCGAGAATCCGCTGGCGCGCGAAATCCTTGCCGGAACCTTTGCTGCCAAGGATACTATCAAGGTGGACTACAAGGGCGGCCGCATGGTGTTCAGCAAGGCCTGAGGCCCGCAGCCCGGCGGCGACGGCCGCTCAATAATAACAAGGAGGCGCATGCCTGCATTGGGTTACGCCCTGAGACATTGGCCGGGTTGGCTGCTGGCTTGCCAGGTGTTGCTGGCGCCGTCAGTCGGCTTTGCAGCAACGGCGGCCATGCTTGACAAGGATGATGCGGCAGCCATCGCCAATGAGCCGCCGCAGATCCGCCAGCTGCTGGAGAAAGCCATTGCCTTCGAGCACGACGAACGCGATTGGCAGGGTGAGTGGAAGGCTGCCGGCCTGTATTGCGAAGCCTCGAGACTCGGCAGCGCCGAAGCGCAGTATCGCCTGGGCATGCTGTACGCCTTCGGCAAGGGCGTGCCCAAGGACCGCGGTCTGGGCGCCTCGCTGTTTTCGGTGGCCGCTTCCCAGGGGCACTATGAGGCGCAGAAGATGCTGGAAACCATCAACTACACCACGACCCAGCTGCCCAAATGCGTACAGGAAGCCGTGCTGCCGGAGAAGGGCTCCTATTCATTCGCCGCAGTGGGCAAGGGCGCGGGCGGCATCGACCACTACATCGCGCAGTTGCCCCAGAACAAGCGCTGGATCGTCGACCTCGTCGGCACGTTGTCCGAGTGGTACCAGGTGGACCCCAAGCTGGTGCTATCCATCATCACCGTGGAATCCAATTTCAAGCTGCAAGCGCAGTCTTCCAAGGCTGCCATGGGACTCATGCAGCTGATCCCGGCTACCGCCGATCGCTTCAATGTGAAGAATGCCTTCGACGCCACGCAGAATATAAAGGGCGGCATCGCCTACCTGCACTGGTTGCTGTCCTATTTCCGCGGTGATGTGCCGCTGGCAGTCGCCGCCTACAATGCTGGCGAACGCGCGGTGGACCGCTACAAGGGCATTCCCCCCTACCGTGAAACGCGTGCCTACGTGCAGAAGGTCATGGGACTGTACCAGCACTCCACTCACCCCTATGACGCGACGGTGACCGACCCTTCGCCGATCGCAGACAAAACCCCGCAATAAAGGAATTCGGCCCTGCACCCGTGGTCAGATAGCCAACACCTTGTGATTCAGGATTGAACATGCAGAGAAATTTCAGGCTAGCTACGATGCTCACCATGCTGTTGCTGTCGGCCTGCGCCACAACGCAGCAGGAGCCCGACATCAAGCGCATCTCGCCGGAAGAGCTGGCCCGCATCATGCCCAAGTCGGTGCCGAATCTCACGCTCGACGAGATTGTTGCCTTGAGCAAGCAGGGTGTTCCGGCCGATCAGATTATCGACAAGATCAAGGCCAGCAAGTCGCTGTACGACCTCAAGCCCTCGGATGTCTTGCGGCTGTCCAAACAGGGCGTGGATCCCAAAGTGCTGGACTACATCCAGCAGGCGCATGAGGCGGCCTTGCGAGAGAATCTGGCCGACGAAATCAACAAGCGCGAAAAACAGCATCGGCTGGAGCAGGAAAAACTCCAGCGCGAATACCAGTTGCGCTCCTATCCCTATTATGATCCGTGGTGGGGCTGGGCGCCCGGGCCTTACTGGCCCTACTACGGGCCCGGCTTCCGCTATTACCGCGGCTGGTAACCGTGATTTCGAGGCGGGCCGCCGCTTCGCTATAATGCTGCCTTATGCGCCAACTTACCCATCAAATCAGCGTGCGGGCCCACGGCCGCAAAATCTATGACATCACCCAGGAAGTGCTGGACTGGGCCAATGCCAGCGGTCTCACCACCGGCCTGCTGACGCTCTATATCCAGCACACCTCGGCCAGTCTCATGATCAACGAGAATTACGATCCGGAAGTGCTGATCGACATGGAGCGTTTCTTCGCGCGGCTGGTGCCGGACGGCGATCCCTTATTCATCCATACTGCCGAAGGGCCTGATGATATGCCGGCCCACGTGCGTACTGCGCTTACGCAGACCTCGCTTTCCATCCCATTCCTCAATAGCCGTGTGGCCCTTGGCCAGTGGCAGGGTATTTTTCTCTACGAGCACCGGCTGGCATCGCATACTCGCAGGATTCTGCTGCACCTGATCGGTGAATGATGCAGATTCCGGCGTTTTCCATCACCGGCCTGCCGCGCATCATTTTCGGTAACGGCTCGGCTCGGCAAATACCTTCGCTGGCGAGTGAGTTCGGCCGCAAGGCGCTGATCATGACCGGCGCTCACGCATTCATCAACAGCCTGCATTGGCAAGCCCTGCAGCAAGATTTACGCTCTGCGGGCATTGCATATGAGCATGCCACCGTCAGCGGCGAGCCTTCCCCCGCCCTGGTGGATGAGATTGCCGCCCGATTCCAGGCAGCCGAAATCGAAGTCGTGATCGGCATCGGCGGCGGCAGCGTCCTGGACGCTGCCAAGGCGGTAGCCGGGCTGCTGCGCATCGAAAACAGCGTGATGGACTTTCTTGAAGGGGTCGGCCCGGAGCTGCCATACCCCGGCCCGGAAGTCCCGTTCATCGCGGTGCCCACGACTGCTGGCACCGGGTCGGAAGCGACCAAGAATGCGGTATTGTCCAAACAGGGCGAGGGCGGCTACAAGAAATCATTCCGTCATGACCGGCTGGTGGCCAACTACGCCGTGGTGGATCCCGAGCTGCTGGCGACCTGCCCGCAAGCT
>DASTRT010000251.1:0-3511 GCA_035761085.1 Methylophilaceae bacterium | reverse complement strand
CTGGTGCTGAGCGGTGACGCGAATTCACTGGAAGCGCATGATGCGGCCCTGCAAGCAGCCGGCGATCCAAAAGCGCCGCTCGATATCAGCCGCGCCGAATTCGACAGCCAGGTACAGATCGACATCAAGGTGGTCGAAGTGAGCCGCCAGAGCATGATGCGCGCAGGCTTCTTCATTGGCCGCAATCACGGCAACCGCACCATTGCGATTGGCTCGCCCGGCAACCTGAGCAGCGTGGAATCCGGCGATTCGGGATTTACCATCAACAGTGCCTCAGGCTTCCTGCCGCTCAACAATGCCTTCAATCTGGTCTTGGGCAACGCCGGTTCGGGACTCTTGGGTACATTAAGCGTGCTCGAAGCCAACGGCTTCGCCTACACGCTGGCCGAACCCAGCCTGACCACCGTTTCCGGCCAGAGCGCCAGCTTCCTGGCTGGAGGCGAATTCCCCGTGCCTATCCGTACCGGCGGCGGTGCCGACAGCTCCATCACCATTCGCTACAAGGAGTACGGCGTGCGGCTCATGCTGACGCCAACCGTGCTCGATGCCAACCGCATCTTCCTCAAGATTTCGCCCGAAGTCAGCGAGCTCGATTTCAACAACACGGTGCAAACCGGCGGCGTCTCCGTACCTGGCCTGCGCGTTCGGCGTACCGATACCAGCGTGTCGCTGGGTAATGGCGAAAGCTTTGTTATCAGCGGGCTGGTGAGTCGCAATACCCTGAGCAATGTGGACAAGTTCCCCTGGCTGGGCAACCTGCCGATCATCGGGGCGTTTTTCCGGTCCACCCGCTTCGATCGTGAAGACAAGGAGCTGTTGATGGTGGTGACTACCCACCTTGTGCGGCCGCTCGCCAGGAATGCGGCTACCCCACCGCTGCCCGGCCAGGATGTGCATGACTACAAGCCCAGCTTCAACGAGCTTTTCTTCAATACCACCGGGGCCGAGCCGCCCTTTACCGGAATGTCGAGGTGACGCGATGAACGAACGCCAGAGCTATATCGCCGTTACCCAAGGCGCGGAATGCCAGCACTGGCTGGAACAATCGCTGGCTGATGTCGGTGAGATCGTGCCAGCCGACACGCCATCCATCGAACGTATCCTGCAGCTCGCGGATGCTGTCGGTGCTGCCGCTGTTTTTGTTGAGCTGAGCCCGGCCGGCTATCGTCAGGAAACCTCGATGATCGAGGGCCTGATTGCCGCCAAGCCCTACCTGCCCGTGCTGGTGGTGTCGCGGACGGTGGATCAGGATATGCTGCTGGCTTCCATGCGCGTCGGCGCGCGGGATTTCATCACCATAGGTACACGTGCCAGCGACCTGCTGGCGGTCGTCAAGCGGCTGGCGCCGAAGAATTCCGCCAGCATACTGCCGGCGAACTCGAATGGCGGTGGCCGCATCACAGGCGTCCTGAGCGCCCGCCCTGGCAGCGATGCTCCCATGCTGGCCATGCATCTGGCATTGGCAATCCAGGAATCCAAGCCCACGCTGCTGCTCGACCTTGGCGTGCCGCATGGCGACATCACGTTATTCCTGGGGTTGACGGCCTCCTACAGTTTCATCGATGCCGTGCGCAGCCTGCGTCGTATCGATTCCACGTTGATCCAAACCGGCTTTGGCAGCCACAAGAGCGGTTTGTCCGTTCTGTCGATGCCGGACGAGCCCTGGTCCAGCGGCCAATTCACCTCTGCCGATGTTTACGTCCTGCTGCGTACGCTGCGGCAGCATTTCGCGCATATCGTGATCAACATGGGCGGCATGGCGCGCTCGGAATTTCTCATGTTGCTGCTGAAGAATGTCGACCAGCTCATCCTGCTGGTCGAGCAAAGCGTTCCGAGCTGCCGCCAGAACCTGCAGCTGCTCAAGCACCTGCGCGACGAGAAGTTCGACCTCAAGCAGACCGGGTTGGTGGTCGATCGCTATCTGTCGCAGATGCCGCCCGATGCCGAGAGCATTGCCCAATCCTTCGGGCTGCCACTGTTGGGAACGCTGCCCCCCTCGGGCATGGCAAGACTGGCCACCATGAACTCCGGCGAAAGCATGTTCGAACTGGCCCCGGGGGATGCGTATGCTGTCAGTATCCGCCAGCTGGCTCGCAGTCTGACGGGCGCCAGCATGCAGCCTGCTGGCATGGGCCAGGGCTGGTGGCATCGCTTCAAGGATGTACTTTCTGCCCGGTGGATGAAGGCCTAGGGATAGCGCATGGATTTACGCATCTACGGACACGACTACGGCCTCAAGCAGGCCGAGGATTATCAGGAGCTCAAGTTTCAGCTGCACCGCTACCTGATCGGCCAGATCGAGCTCGACCATATAGCGCCGCTGGAGGTGCCGCGAGCGGTACTGGATGACTACGTGCATGACAAGGTGGCACGGTATATTGCCGACAAGCGGCTGGCGGTGAGTGCGCAAGACATCGAAAACCTCAGCGAGGAGATGGTCGACGAGCTGGTCGGTTACGGCCCGCTGGAAAGCCTGATCCAGGACGACCGTATCAACGACATCCTGGTCAACGGTGCGCGCAACATCTATGTGGAACGCGATGGCAAGCTTGAGCGCACGAACTTGCGCTTTATCGACGATGAGCACGTGGTGCGCGTCATCCGCCGCATCCTGGCGCACCTCGGGCGGCGCATCGATGAAGCGAGCCCGATGGTGGATGCCCGTTTGCCAGACGGCAGCCGCATCAATGCCATCATCCCGCCGCTGGCGCTCGACGGGCCCTGCCTGTCCATCCGCAAGTTCCGCAAGGAGCCGCTGCAGGCCAACGATCTCATCCAGCTGGGAACGCTGGATTCCGGCCTGTTGGCCTTCCTCACGCATGCGGTGGCCGCACGCTGCAATATCATCGTCAGCGGCGGCACCGGTGCCGGCAAGACCACGCTGCTCAACGTGCTGAGCCGTTTCATTCCGCAGAATGAGCGCATCGTCACCATCGAGGACGCCGCCGAGCTGCAGCTTGATCATGACCATGTGGTTCGCCTGGAAACACGCCCGGCCAACATTGATAACGTCGGCGAAATCTCTACGCGTGATCTGCTGCGCAACTCTTTGCGCATGCGCCCGGATCGTATCGTTCTCGGGGAAGTCCGCGGCGTCGAGGTGATGGACGTGCTGCAGGCCATGAATACCGGTCACGATGGCTGCATGAGTACGGTGCATGCCAACAGCCCGACTGACGCTCTGCTGCGCCTCGAGATGCTGGCCGGATTGGCCAAATTCCAGGGCTCGGAGGATACGCTGCGCAAGATGATTTCCGCCGCCATCGAGCTCGTGATCCAGATTGGCCGCCTGCCGAATGGGCAGCGCAAGGTGCTGTCGGTGGCAGAGATCATCGGCGTACGCGACAACCAGATCGTCAGCAATGAGCTGTATACCTACGATGAAGCAAGCAACAGTTTCGTCAGCAGCAACAGCAATCCCTACAGTCCCAAGTTGCGCAATTTCTCTCCTGCAGGACGCTGGCTGTGAAACTGATTGCCTTCGGCATGCTGGTCTGTGCGCTGCTGATGA
>DASTRT010000250.1:0-4981 GCA_035761085.1 Methylophilaceae bacterium | reverse complement strand
CTAGTCAGCAAAAACCCATCAAGGAGGAAACCATGCAGAAGAGCACGCAGAAATCGGGCCAGTCAGCTCAGGTGCCGGAGGACGCCATCGAGCAGCTGATGGCGGACCACAAAAACGTCAAGAAGCTGTTCAAGGAGTTCGACAAGATCAAGGAGGAAGACGGCAGCGAAGAAGAGCGGGCAGAAATCGCCCATCAGATCTGCTCGGAGCTGACCATCCATACCCAGCTCGAGGAGGAAATCTTTTATCCGGCATGCCGCGAGGCCATCAAGGAGACCGATCTGCTGGACGAGGCCAAGGTGGAGCACGCATCTGCCAAGGAGCTGATCGCCCAGATCGAATCCATGCAGCCGGACGATGAACTGTTCAACGCCAAGGTCACCGTGCTTGGCGAATACGTCAACCATCACGTTGAGGAAGAGGAAAAGGAGCTATTCCCGCAAGCCAAGAAGGCCAAGCTGGATATGCAGTCTCTGGGGCAGGAAATGCTGGAATTGCGCGAAGAGCTGCAGTCCGAGGTCGGGCTTTCCGCCGAGCCGCATGCGAAATCTTCGTCACGCTCCCGCTCGCAATCGAGATCGCATAGCCAGAAATCTTCCCATTAGCGATTTACTACAGGAGAGATATTTATGGAAAACGACCAACACTATTCCACCAGCCCCACCATCGTCACTGGCGTGTTCCACGGCAAGGACAGCGCCGAGCTCGCCTACAAGGATATTTCGGACCGCGGCTATAGCCGTGACGAGATCAATGTTGTCATGTCGGAAGACACGCGCAAGACGCATTTCAACAAGGATGACGATTCCGATCTTGGGAATCACGCCGCGGAAGGCGCCGGTATCGGCAGCCTGATCGGCGGTGCAGTCGGCGCCATCACCGGCGCTGTCGCCGCCATCGGCACCAGCCTGCTGATTCCCGGGCTGGGCCTGGTAATCGCAGGACCATTGGCAGCCGGCCTGGCTGGCGCAGGTGCCGGCGGCATTGCCGGCGGCCTGGTTGGCGCGCTGATCGGCTGGGGCATCCCGGAAGAGCACGCCAAGCAGTACGAAGACATCATCCAGAGTGGCGGCATCCTGATTGGCGTCAAGGCGCGCAACCAGGAGGATGCAGCGTATTTCGAACAGCGGTGGCGTGATACGGCGGGTGCGGAAATCTTCCGCCAGCCGCTGCCGACCGCCGGTAGTGCCGGCGCCACGGGATTCAGCGGCAGCACCAGCCGGCTTTAAGGTTGCCTAACGTATGGGAGCCGCGCCAGCGGTTCCCAGGCTACCTATCCAGGCTGCTAGGATGACTTTTTACATAAACAGGTAACCCGCTGATGATAAATAAAAAATAATTTTGTTATCAGGTTTTGTGCCTTCCGAGTGTTCGATATCGAACAGAGCCCCGTATTGTTTTATTCGATAGTGACAGTCGAAACAATCAATACAAAGCATCAAGCAGCAGGGGCTAACAATCAATATGCATAAGGATTTTGCCTGGCCTGGGAGTCGTCCCGCTTTGGGTCGAGGGGCCCCATGCGATTGAGCGAACACGTGGAGAGCAATCCGCCACTGAGCCTGTTACTTATTGGGCTCATTGTCGAGGCTACAGTGAAAAGCATCCGAATCCTGTCTTCCCTTCCCTATTTACTGACCACCCTCCTGCTGGCAGGCGCTGCACCCCTGCTGCAGGCCGGCGATTACCCGCAAGAGCAGTCGGAGGCGCAGGTCAAAGCCGGCTACATCACCAAGTTCGAAAAGTACGCTACCTGGCCGCAGGATACCCTGCCGCCGGGAGCACCCATCGAGATCGGCATCGTCGGTGCGGCCACAGTAGCCCGCGAGCTGGAATCGCGGGATGCGGTCAATGGCGGGGACAGACGCAGGATCAAAGTGAAACGGCTACAACAGGGAGACTCCCTGGAGGGTGTCCATATCCTGTTCATCGGCAGTGACAAGAGCAGCGAAATCGATGACTGGCTGTCCAACGTGCAAGGGAAACCGGTCCTCACCGTAACGGAAGCCGGCGGCCGTATGCCCTCGGGCAGCATGATCAATTTCGTACGCGACGGCGGGCGCGTGCGTTTCGATGTCTCGCTGACGGCGGCAGATCGAGGCCGTATCAAGCTCTCCGCTGCACTGCTGACCGTAGCCCGCCAGGTTTACGGAGGCAAGGCCTGATGCAGATCGACACGACTTCAGGGCGGCCGGAAAGTGAAAGCCGCGAAGTCAGCCCCAGCGACTTCTACCGCCGCTCGGTCAGCAACAAACTGTTCTTCGGCGTGGTGCTGACCACGCTCTCGGCAATGCTGGTCATGGGCATCCTGATGGCCATGTATGACCTGCAGGATTACCGCGACGGCTGGATCAAGGATTTGAACATGCAGGCGGATCTGATCGGCCGCGCTGCCATCCCTGCGCTGCAGTTCGAGGATCGCAAGCTGGCCAGCAACAACCTCGCGCTTCTGCAGGTGCGCCCGAAGATACACTCGGCCGCACTTTACGATGAAGACGGCAAGTTGTTCGCCAGCTACGGAGAGAATGCGGTATTTCCGGCCATCCTGCCGCCCAGCTCCCCACAGCTCAACATGGGCGAAGACGAGATCAGCCTGTACAAGCCCATCATGCAGAACCACGAGCGGGTCGGCACCATCTTCCTGCGCGCCGAATTCATGCTGCGGCAGCGCCTGCTGAGCTATGTAGGCATCCTGCTCGGCGTCAGCAGCTTTGCGCTGCTGGTGTCGCTGATGTTTTCCTACTGGCTGCAGCGCAAGATCACCCGCCCCATCCTGGCCATTTCGGAATTGGCTCGCAAGGTGGTCGACAAGCGCGATTATTCGCTGCGCGCTGTCAAAACCACCGAGGATGAAATCGGCTACATGGTGGATGCCTTCAACAGCATGCTCACCGAAATTGAACGCCAAACCCAGATTCAGAAGGAAGCCCTGAAGGAGAGTGAATTGGAACGCGAACGCACGCTCTACATCTCGCAGCACGACCTGCTGACCGGTCTGCCCAACCGCGACATGTTCAACAAGGAGCTGGAAGAGGCCATCAACTACGCCAGGATCACCGACAGCACGGTGCATGTGCTGTTCATCGACGTCGACCGCTTCAAGGAGATCAACGATACGCTGGGCCACTACGTCGGCGACGTGCTGCTGGCAGCCGTGGCCAAGCGCCTGCGCAGCCATATCCGCAAGAGTGACTTCGTTGCGCGCCTCAGCGGCGACGAATTCGGCATCATCTGCCGCAATCAGCTGCGCATCGACGAACTGGCCTCGACACTGGTCTATGAGCTGTCGCGTCCGTTCAACCTGGACGATCACGAGGTTTCCACCAGCGTCAGTATCGGCATCACCAGCTACCCCAAGGACAGCATGCAGTCCACCCAACTGCTGATGAATGCCGACATGGCCATGTATAGCGCCAAGAACAGCGGCCGCTCCGCCTATCAGGTTTACACCAGCGACCTGGAGCTAGCCTCCAAGCGCCGCCATACCATCAAGGCCGGCCTGCTGGCGGCACTGACCAACAACGAGCTGCAGGTGTTCTACCAGCCGGTATTTTCCATCCAGGACAATTCGCTCTCCAGCGTGGAGGCGCTGATCCGCTGGCCGGATACCATGATCCCAATGCTGACCCCCACCGAGCTGGTGGATGTAGCGGAAGACACGGGCATCATCGTGCGCCTGGGTGAATGGATACTGCGCACCGCCATCCATCATGCGCGCGAGTGGCAGGAGTATGGCTACCCCTTGCGTGTCGCCATCAACATTTCTTCGCGGCAGCTGCGCGAGCCTGCTTTCATTCAGCTGGTGCAGGATGTGCTCGACCAGAACGGCCTGGCGCCTAAATACCTCGACCTGGAAATCACCGAACGCGTGCTGGTGGAAAACAGCACCATGAACCGCGACTCTATAAAAGAGCTACGCGACAAAGGCATCTACATCTCGGTGGACGATTTCGGTACCGGCTTCTCGTCACTGAGCTACCTCAAGCATTTCGAGGTGAACGCGCTCAAGATCGACCAGATTTTCGTCAAGGGCCTGCCGTCGGACAAGGAGGACGTGGCCATCACCACCGCCATCATCAGCCTGGCGCAAGGCCTGGGAATCAATGTGGTAGCGGAAGGCATAGAAACCGAAGAGCAGCTGGAATTCCTGCGCTCGCTCAACTGCCATCACGGCCAGGGCTATGTGTTCTCCCACCCGCTATCACAGGAAGAGCTGACCGACCAGCTGAGAAGCGGCCGTTGGCAAGTGCCGCCAAGCATTACCCATCGTGCGCGTGCCATGTAGATGCAATGCTGTTGTGTACGAAATGGACATCGCGCTATCATAATTTCCTTGCAGGCAGGTCAGTCAGACCGTCTGCATGGATGGGGGCAGCAGGGGTAACGCAGCGGTCAGGCACACAACAAGCAACAAGCCTTTCGTTAACTTGTATTGGGACCATCGCAATGTACTTCTATTCAGATCCTGTCGAGATAAGCGGCGAAATTCACTTCCGCATTACCGACTACAAAATGGACCGTTTCAATTTCATTGTTACGCGCACCGCCATCGAGAATACCTGTCTGACGCGGGGCCGACGACGCAGCGATTTCAATCATCTCGAAGCCTACCGCAAGCTGGAAGACAAGATACATTCACTGGCCACCCGCATGATTGAGGCCGGCGTGCAATCCGACCCCATCATAATCACCACGGAATTATTGAACCGCTAAGCTCTACTGAACAGTCAGTGCTCTGAATCGCTGACCACCTGTTCTCCCGCCAGCCGCCGGTAGGGAGCCGCCAGCGGCTCCCCGATGAACAGCCCCTGTGCGGGCCATTGCACGCTCTTCCAGTAGCTCTCCACGGCCGTCAGGCCAGATAGATAGTTCTGCATCAAAACCAGCGGATGCGGGAATTTTTGCCAGTGCCCGCAGGGTTCCGAAACCGTACCGTAGCTCGCCGTGGCGCCTGCATCGAGCCAGCGCAGGCTGCTCATCT
>DASTRT010000249.1:0-4276 GCA_035761085.1 Methylophilaceae bacterium | reverse complement strand
ATGCCGAGGAATACTACCGGAACATGTTCAGCCGCAGCGTCTCTACCTGGAATTTGCGCGACCAGCACATGGCGGAGACGCTGGAGACGCTAATCAATCATCTGAATGAAACCAACAACAGCGCCAAGATAGTGGTCTGGGCGCACAACTCGCATATTGGCGATGCACGCGCTACTGAAATGGGCGGACGCGGCGAACTCAATATCGGCCAATTGGTGCGCGAGCGCTATGGCGAAGCCGCGGTGAATATCGGCTTCATGACCTATACCGGCACCGTTACTGCAGCTTCCGATTGGGATGAACCAGGGCAGCGCCGGCGTGTACGCACAGGCTTGCACGGCAGCTATGAAAGGCTGATGCACGAGGTTGGGATGCCGGCGTTCCTGCTGCGGTTTGACCGGAAGAATGCCGCTGTCGAGCAGTTGCGCGAACCGCGGCTGGAACGTGCCATCGGCGTAGTGTACCGGCCTTCATCGGAGCGCATGAGCCACTATTTCCTGGCTTCATTGCCCAACCAGTTCGATGCCCTGCTGCATTTCGACGAGACACGGGCGGTCGAACCCCTGGATCTGATTGAGCACTGGCAGATCAACGAAGAGCCGGAGACCTACCCCTTCGGCGTCTGATGGAGGAGCGCCATATGCATTTTCATGATCGGACTGAAGCAGCCAACCTGCTCGCTGAGAGGTTGGCACCTTATGCTGGGGAACACCCATTGATACTGGCAATCCCTCGGGGGGCCGTCCCTATGGGAAAAATCCTTGCCGATATGTTGGGCGGTGATCTGGATGTCGTGCTGGCGGCAAAAATTCCTGCGCCAGGTAATCCCGAGTTCGCCATCGGTACCGTAGCAGAGAACGGCTGGATGCAGCTTGCCGAATGGGCAATACAGGCTGGCGCTTCGCCGGAATACATAGAACGCCAGAAAGAGGCGCTGATGGAGAAAATGCGCAAGCGGCGCATGGAATACACCGCACTCAAGGCCCCCATCAATTGTGCCGGAAGGACGGTCATTGTGGTGGATGACGGTCTGGCAACCGGCATGACCATGATAGGCGCGTTGGATGCCCTCAATAAGATGCATCCAAGAAAGCTGGTTGTGGCCGTGCCGGTGGCGTCCATGCAGGCCCTGGAAGATGTCGGTCAACATGCGGATGAAGTGGTTTGCCTTTCCGCGCCCCGGCATTTCCAGTCAGTCGGCCAGCACTACGATGATTTTTCGCAGGTCAGTGACGAAGAAGTGGCGGATATCCTGAAAGGCGCGGTGCGCCATTCCGCATAACTCATAGCTCACGCAAGGCTTGTTCGAGCCGTTCGACGCCGATGACTTCCAAGCCCTTGATGGGCTGCTTGGCCACGTTTGCCTTAGGCACGATGGCTTTGGTAAATCCCAGCTTGGCGGCTTCCTTGAGTCGCTCCTGTCCGCGCTGTACAGGTCGGACCTCTCCCGCCAAGCCTACTTCACCAAATACGATAAGTTTATCTTCCAGTGGTTTGTTTTTTAATGAAGAAACGATGGATAGAAGTACCGCCAAATCCACTGCGGGCTCGCCAATCTTGACTCCACCGACGGCATTGATGAACACGTCCTGGTCATAGCACGCGACACCTGCATGCCGGTGCAGCACAGCCAGCAGCATGGCCAGCCGGTTTTGCTCCAGCCCCACACACAGCCTTTTCGGATTGGGCGCGTGCGCGTCGTCCACCAATGCCTGGATTTCGACCAGTAGCGGGCGCGTGCCTTCCTGGGTAACAGTGATGCAGGAACCGGCAACCTGCTCGGCGTGATGCGAAAGGAACAAAGCAGAAGGATTGCTGACCTCACGCAAGCCCTTCTCGGTCATGGCGAACACGCCCAATTCGTTGACCGCGCCAAAACGGTTCTTGAAGGCGCGGATCAGCCGGAAGCTGGAATTGGGATCACCTTCAAAATAGAGAACGGTGTCGACGATATGCTCGAGCACGCGCGGCCCGGCCAGGCTGCCCTCCTTCGTCACGTGGCCTACCAGGATCACCGTGATGCCCAGTTGCTTGGCGAGTCGCGTCAATTGGGCGGAACATTCACGCACCTGCGCGACCGACCCCGGTGCCGATTGCAATGCTTCCGAATAGATGGTCTGGATGGAATCGACCACGGCTATATCCGGCTTATGCGTCTGCAGTGTATTGAGGATTTTCTCCAGGTTGATCTCGGCCAGCAACTCGATGGCACTGGCATCCAGCGCAAGCCGCTTGGCACGCATGGCGATCTGCTGCGCCGACTCTTCGCCGCTGACATAGATGGCCTTGCGCTGGCTGCCGATGTGGCACAGGGTTTGCAGCAGCAGGGTTGACTTGCCAATGCCTGGATCGCCGCCCAGCAGCACTACCCCACCAGGCACCAGGCCGCCTCCCAGAACACGGTCGAATTCGCCTACCCCCGTGGGCTGCCGCGGTACCTCTGCCGCTTCCACGTCCGCCAGCTTCTGCAGGCTTGCGGCCTGGTTCAGTGCCGCATAACGGTTGGCTGTCGGCGTTTCGGCGATACTTTCGACGAGCGTATTCCATGCCATGCAGGACGGGCACTGACCCTGCCATTTGGGCGTCTGGCCGCCGCATTCGGTGCAGCTGTAAACGATTTTGGGTTTAGCCATCAGCCGACCACCTTCACTGGCACCCGCAGCGCCAAGGCGCAAAGCAGCTCATAGCCCACTGTCCCGGCAGCTTCAGCTACCGCGTCCACCGGATTATGCTCACCCCATAATTCAACGGGACTGCCAACATTGGCTTGCGGGATATCGGTAACATCGGCAAACAGCATATCCATGGAGATGCGCCCGATGGTATGGGTGGCCTTGCCTGCTACATGGATAGGCGTGCCATTAGGCGCGTGGCGCGGATAACCGTCAGCGTAGCCGCAGGCAATGATGGCGGCTCGCGTTTCCCGCTTGGCGGTGAATTTCTGGCCGTAGCCTATGCTTTCCCCGGGTCTCAGGGTTTGCATGGCAATGACTTCACTGGACAGCGTCATGGCTGGCCTCAACTGGAATGTGGAAGCCGGTGTGTCGGCGAAGGGACTCGCTCCATACAGCATGATGCCCGGCCGTACCCAATCAGCGTGGGTGTGGCGATACCGGAGGATGGCCGCCGAATTGGCCAGGGAAATCGGGTGAGTCATGCCCTCTGTCGCCTGGCTAAACAGTGCATACGGCTTCTCCACACCTTGCGGCTCATCCGCGGTGGCGAAATGCGTCATGAGAGTAATGCCGCCTACGTTCGAACACGCTTCCAGCCGCTGTACGGCTTCCTGAAAATCGCCATGCCGGAAACCCAGCCGATTCATTCCGGTATTCATCTTGGCAAATACCGGTAGTGGCTGCTTCAGATCGGTCTTTTCCAGCATCTCCAACTGGTGATTGTTGTGTACGACCAGGCTAACGCAATTCTGCGAGGCCAACTCGAGCTCGTCACGACTGAAGGCACCTTCCAGCAGCAGCAGAGTCTGTTTGTACCCCGCCTGGCGCAGGCGAATGGCTTCTTCCAGGTTCAATATGGCGAATCCGTGCGCCTCGCTCAGCCCTTCGGCAACATTGAGCAGGCCATGGCCGTAGCCATTGGCTTTGATAACGGCCATGATGCGTGAATGCGGTGCCGTGGCAGCCACCACACGTAGATTGTGGCGCAAGGCCTCTAGATTGATGGTCGCGGAGATCGGGCGCATGAGACCTAGTAAGCGTTGGTCGGTGCGAAGTTTTCGAAGCGCGTATGCTCGCCCAGGAAAGTCAGCCGTACGCGGCCCACCGGGCCGTTACGCTGCTTGGCAATGATGATCTCCGCCGTGCCCTTGTCCGGCGTATCCGGGTTATAGACTTCGTCGCGATAGATGAACAAGATGACATCGGCGTCCTGCTCGATAGCCCCAGACTCACGCAGGTCAGACATCACAGGCCGCTTGTCCGGGCGCTGCTCCACGCTGCGATTGAGCTGGGAAAGCGCAATGACGGGCGCATCCAGCTCCTTAGCCAACGCCTTGAGCGAACGCGAAATTTCGGAAATTTCCGTGGCGCGGTTTTCTCCCTGACGCCCGGCGGGAGCCGCCATGAGCTGCAGGTAGTCGACCACGATCAGGCCGAGCTTGCCGCACTGGCGGTGCAAGCGGCGTGCCCGGGCACGCACGTCGAACGAACTCAGGCCGGCACCCTCATCAATGAATATCGGCGCATCGTTCAGGCGGCCCAATGCCGTCGTCAGTCGCACCCAGTCCTCATCTTCCAGGCGGCCGGTACGCATGCGGTGC
>DASTRT010000248.1:0-5778 GCA_035761085.1 Methylophilaceae bacterium | reverse complement strand
TGTGCTGGAGGCTTCAGTATTGGGCGGCATCCTGCTGCTGCTGGCCGTGGTGGGCGGCGGCTGGATCAATCATCATGAAATCCGCAGCGTGTTCGACCATGAGGGGCTGACGCTGGCCTGGTGGGTGATTGCCTATGGCTTCGCTGCGGCCATCCTGCCGGTGTGGCTGCTGCTGGCGCCGCGCGATTATCTTTCGACCTTCATGAAGCTCGGCACCGTCATCCTGCTGGCAATCGCGATTGTCCTGCTACAGCCTGAGGTCAAAATGCCTGCGCTGACGCAGTTCACCGACGGCACGGGGCCGATCTTCGGCGGCAAGCTGTTTCCATTCGTCTTCATCACCATCGCCTGCGGCGCGGTTTCGGGCTTTCATGCGCTGATTTCCTCGGGCACTACGCCCAAGCTCATCGCCAGTGAGCGCGACATCCGCATGATCGGCTATGGCGGCATGCTGCTCGAATCCTTCGTCGCCATCATGGCGATGATCGCGGCGACAGTGCTCGACCCCGGCGTTTTCTTTGCCATCAACAGCCCGGCTGGTGTGGTCGGCAAGGAGGCGGCAGACGCCGTCGCGCTGATTTCCTCCTGGGGTTTTCCGGTTTCCGTCGAGCAGATGCAGGCGCTGGCGCAACAGATGGGCGAAGCGACGCTATTCGCCCGTACGGGAGGCGCGCCGTCGCTCGCGGTCGGCATGGCCAGCATCTTCGGCAGCGCCTTCGGCGATGGCCTGATAGCCATGTGGTACCACTTCGCCATCATGTTCGAGGCCATCTTCATTTTGACCACGCTGGATGCCGGCACGCGCGTTGGGCGCTTCATGCTGCAGGACATGCTGGGCAATATCTGGCCGCGGTTGGGAGAGACCTCCTGGTATCCGTCAGTGCTGTTCACCAGTGGGCTGGTGGTAGCGGGCTGGGGCTATTTCCTCTACATCGGCGTCATCGATCCTAATGGCGGCGTGAATATCCTGTGGCCGCTGTTCGGCATCGCCAACCAGATGCTGGCGGCGATCGCCCTGTGCGTAGCGACGGGTATCCTCGTCAAATCCGGTCGGCTCAAGCATATCTGGGTTACCGCCGTCCCGCTGGCCTGGCTGGTGTTGATCACAACTACTGCCGCCTTCGAGAAAATTACCAGCGCCGATACCCGCGTCGGCTTCTTCGCTGCGGCCAACGATATGGCGAGCAAGCTGGCTGCCGGCACATTGCCTGCGGAAAAAGCCGCAGTCGCGCCACAGCTGATATTCAATCAGCATCTCGATGCCTGGCTGACCCTGTTCTTCGTCGTTGTGCTATGGGTCGTGCTGCTGGATATGTTGCGCACCTGCTGTCGGCACATGGCAGGAAAATCGGTACTGCCGCTCAGTGAAACGGCACATATTCCCAGCCGGCTGGTCGAAGACTGGGTGAGGGACTGAAAATGATGAACCGATTGAAATCCTGCTGGCAGTTCATCCGCCGACTTTCCGGCGACGATGCCTATGAACGCTATCTTAAGCAGCATGCCGAACACGGCCACGAAGAACCGCCATTGACGCGCAAGGAATTCTACAAGCAGTGGCAGGACAATAAGTGGAAGGGCATCAAGCGCTGCTGCTAACTGATTTTTTCGCTTTGTTGGCTACCGGACGGAAAGCCAAGTCCACCGTCTTATATTGCTGAGGCATAGCAAGGTCAACAATTCCTTTTCCGGGGGGGCTATAGAAAGGGTATGGCCCATGAATCCAAAGCCTCTCGCCACCGCCCTGCTTGTCTTGGCAGAAATTTTCTCTAGCTCCGCCCATGCCGACCTCCCACTTGGCTACACTTTCACCTTCATACCGGAACTCGGCTGGCCCCTCTCTATAAACAATGCAGGACAAGTTCTCGGATCTACCTCCGTAGAGCAAGGCTCTGGACTACTTTGGGAAAATGGCAATATTTCCCCATTGGGAGGCATCGTCTCAAGCCTCAACAATTCGGGGCAAATTGCTGGTTCAATCAGCGGTCATGCAGTGGTATGGAACGGCAATGTGCCTGCTCCACTGCCAGGTCTGGCCAATGATGGCGAAAGCGCTGCCATTGGAATCAATGACATGGGTCAAGTGTCAGGCTGGTCAGATAGCCCGTCGGGGCATGTTCCGGTTGTCTGGAATGGCACCACGCCCAACGCGCTGCTCCCCGCTGGGGAAGTTGTCGGTATCAATAATCACGGCCAGGTTTTGGGGCAGTTCGATTTTGGAACAAGCAATAAACTTTCGTGGCACCCCGTGATATGGCAAGGCAACAATTTCACTGACCTCGGTGCCTTGAATGGTCGGGATATCAACATGGCCAGATCAATTAATGACGCCGGGCAAGTGGTGGGCTTCTCCTATGATGAATCGACCTATGACAACCATGCTGCTTTCTTGTGGGAGAACGGAGGGATGACCCAGTTGGCGGCGCCCGGATCCTACGCAGACGCACTAGATATTAATAATCATGGGCAGATCGTGGGCCAGTCGGGGAGTCCTTTTGACCCAGGGGCGGATAGCCTGGCTGTGATTTGGGATAAGGGCAAGATGTATGACTTGAGCGGATACATAAATCCTCATCTGGTAGAAGATGGGTGGGCAATGTTGCTCGCTTCCTCCATCAACGATAAGGGACAGATAATAGGGTTTGGGTTTAATCGTGTGACCAATGTATCCGGTACGTTTCTGCTTACACCCATCCCGGAACCCGAAACCTACGCCATGTTCACCGCTGGCTTGGGAGTAATAAGTCTAGTAGCACGCCGGCGCAAACGTACCGCAGTTGCGACGGAATGTGTCTGATCAGCTGTTGAAGTGGGCCTGCAGCGCAGAAACCATATAACCTTGATCCAGCGCACCTGCGCTTTCGCGAATGCTGTGCATGGACCACATTGGTGAGCCCACATCCACGCAGGCGATGCCAAGGCTGGCGGCGAGGATAGGCCCGATCGTACTGCCGCAGCCCAGATCGGTGCGATGCACGTATTCCTGGTAGGGCACCTTGGCTTCATTGCATAGCGCGATGAAACGTGCGGCTGTTTCCCCGCTGGTGGTGTAGCGTTGATTGGCGTTGTGCTTGATGACCGGTCCGCCATTCACCATGACCTTGTGCTGCGCATCGTAGGCGTTTGGAAAATTCGGATGGTAGGCATGTGCCATGTCCGCGCTGATGAAGAAACTGCGGGAAAAGGCCCGCTTGCGTTCCTCAACTCCCGGCTCGATGCGCTCGAGTAGATCGGACAGGAAACTTCCCGCTGCCCCAGTCAGACTGACGCTGCCGACTTCTTCATGGTCGAACAGGGCGCAGACACAGGTCGCGTCGGGCTTTGCGGTGGCTAGCAAGGCTGTGAGTGCGGCGTGGCAGGACGCGAGGTTGTCGAGCTGGCTATCGGCGATGAATTCGTGGTCGGCTCCCCAGAAAACGCCCTTCTGCGTATCGTAGGCTGCAAATTCATAGGCGAGGATGCCTTCGGCTGCCACTTGCAGCGCCTTGCCAATGAGCGCCAGAAATTCTTGATGGGCTTCCCCCGCGTCTTTTGCCAAGCCCAGAATCAGCGGCAACTCTGTCTGCTTGTTGAACTTGAGTCCGGACTCGTTGACTTCGCGATTCATGTGGATGGCGAGATTCGGTAGCCGCACCAGCGGAGCCTCAAACCGAAGCAAGCAGGAAGTGTGTCCGGTAGTACCTTCCACATGCACCCGCCCCGCCAGGCTCAGGTCCCGGTCGGCGAAGGTGGCGAGGATGGGGCCGCCATAGACTTCCACACCCAGCCGCAGCAAACCATCGGTACTGTGCGCCGCCTTGGGCTTCAAGCGCAAACCGGGAGAGTCGGTGTGTGCACCGACGATGCGGAAACCGCTTTCCACCGGTGATTGCCGGCCTAGGGTGAAGGCGACCAGGGAGGCATTGGCGCGCGTCACGAAATACTTGCCGCCGGACTCAAGCTGCCAGGCATCCGACTCTTGCAGTTGCCGATAGCCTTGAGCTTTCAATTGTTCAACGGCAGTTGCGACCGCATGCCAGGGGCTGGGGCTCGCATCGATGAAATCAAGCAGGGCTTGTGCAGGTTTCGACTCAGGCATGTTTGGTATGGCTCCAGTACAACATCCAGACGCCAATCAGGATCATGGGCAGGCTCAGCCATTGACCCATGCTCATGTTGAGTGCCAGCAACCCGAGGAAACTGTCCGGCTGGCGGGTGAATTCCACTAAAAACCGGAAACTGCCGTAACCGATCAGGAATAGCGCGGAAACGGCGCCGACTGGACGCGGCTTACTGGAAAACCACCACAGGATGGCGAACAGGACAATGCCTTCCAGCCCCAGTTCATAGAGCTGTGACGGATGGCGTGGAATATTGTCGACTTGCGGAAAAACCATGGCCCACGGCACATCGGTGGGGCGGCCCCACAGTTCCCCGTTGATGAAATTGCCTAGCCGGCCGGCGCCAAGGCCAAGCGGCACCAGCGGCGCCACGAAATCCATCACGGCGAGCCAGGGTTTCTGAATCTTTCGGGCAAAAAAGGCCATGGCGATCAGCACACCCAGGAATCCGCCGTGGAAAGACATACCGCCTTGCCACAGCGCGAAGATCTCCAGCGGGTGGCCCAGGTAATAGCCGGGCTGGTAGAACAGCACGTAACCCAGCCGGCCGCCCAATATCACGCCGAGCGCGCCGTAGAACAGCGCATCGTCCATGTACTGCGGCTGCCAGCCTAGCCACGGTTGATGCCGCGCACGCCACTTGCCGAGCCACAGCACGGTCAAGAAAGCGATCAGATACATGAGGCCGTACCAGTGAATATGCAGCGGGCCGAGATGAATGGCGACGGGGTCAAATTGTGGATGCACGAGCATGATGGTTTTGATGTTGTCCTGGATTGACCGAAATTAAGCCGCCAAACCCCTGCTAGATCAAGGCTGGATGCGGTAAAATGCTGATTATACGTTACGTTGCTTGTCGAGGTCTGTAATGCCCGAATACCGTTCCCGTACTACCACCCATGGCCGCAACATGGCCGGTGCCCGCGCCCTGTGGCGCGCTACCGGCATGAAGGATGAGGACTTTTCCAAGCCCATCATCGCCATCGCCAATTCCTTTACCCAGTTCGTGCCAGGTCATGTGCACCTGAAAGACCTGGGCCAGCTGGTCGCGCGCGAAATCGAAAAGGCCGGCGGCGTCGCCAAGGAATTCAATACCATCGCCGTCGATGACGGCATCGCCATGGGCCACGGCGGCATGCTGTATTCATTGCCAAGCCGCGACCTCATCGCTGATAGCGTGGAATACATGGTCAATGCGCACTGTGCTGATGCATTGGTGTGCATCTCCAACTGCGACAAGATCACCCCGGGCATGCTGATGGCGGCACTGCGGCTCAACATCCCGACCATTTTCGTTTCCGGCGGCCCGATGGAAGCCGGCAAGGTCAACTGGCAGGGAACGATCCGCAAGCTGGACCTGGTGGACGCCATGGTCGAGGCTGCCGACAGCCATGTCAGCGATGCCGACGTGGCGGAAGTCGAGCGCTCTGCCTGCCCGACCTGCGGTTCCTGCTCCGGCATGTTCACCGCCAACTCGATGAACTGCCTGACCGAGGCGCTGGGGCTTTCGCTGCCCGGCAACGGCAGTACGCTGGCCACGCATGCTGCACGCAAGGAACTCTTCCTGCGCGCAGGGCGCCTCATCGTTGAAAACACTAAACGCTACTACGAGCAGAACGATGCTTCCGTGCTGCCACGCGCCATCGCCAACTTCGATGCATTCGAAAATGCCATGAGC
>DASTRT010000247.1:0-2698 GCA_035761085.1 Methylophilaceae bacterium | reverse complement strand
GGACGCCTGCCTGCATTTCTACGTGGACTTGCTGGGCATGCAGGTCGAGTGGAACCCCGATCCTGAAAATTATTATCTGACTTCGGGCAGCGATAATCTCGCGCTGCACCGCAGTTCAGGCAAGCCCGCCGAGAGCGGGCAAAGGCTGGACCATATCGGCTTCATCATTCGCCATGCGCAAGAGGTGGATGACTGGCATGACCATCTTGCCGGCAATGGCGTCAAAATCCTGCAGCCGCCCCGCACCCATCGGGACGGGGCTCGCAGCTTCTACTGTGCCGATCCGGCGGGGAATATGGTGCAGATCATCTATCACCCGCCCATTTCTGATCGGGCAGTTTAGCTAACCTGAAATCAGGCGATGCCGACGGGTATCGTCTCGACGGTCAGGCTGTCGTCCTTGTCGATGACCTGGAACAGCCGGTCGATATTTGGATGCTTGCCCGGATGCTGGCGGGCATCCTCCGTATGCTCGGCATACAGCGCCAGACCTTCCTTGGCGGCGCTGGCATTGATGGCCCCCCACTTTTTCCACAAATGGTGATAGACCTTGACCGAACCTGAGCTGCCGGGCTTGTTTTCGATGATGCCGGCGATGCTGCCATCGGCGTCGTAAAGCTCGATGGCCTGCAGGTGATCGATGCTTGCTAGGGTGGGAAGGATGTCGCTAAAGTTTTGCATGTCAGAGATAGTAGGAAGTGCGTGTCATGATTCGGGAGGCAAGCTGCATTGCCGACTTTACCGGCCTCGGCAGTTCCGCTGCGCCATGGCGTACCGCGGTATCGGCATGCCGCGTTTCATCGGCATGCATCTGCTCGAGTACCGCCCGGCTGCGGGCATCGTCTTCGGGAAGCTGATCGAGATGGCTTTCCAGGTGTTTGCCGACCTGACGCTCGGTTTCGGCCAGGAAGCCTAGATTCCATTTGTCACCCAGCAGGCCGGAGGCCATGCCCAGTGCAAATGAGCCGCCATACCACAGCGGATTGAGCAGGCTCTTGCGGCCGCCGAGTTCCCGGATGCGCTGTTCACACCAGGCCAGGTGCTCGGTTTCTTCGCGCGCCGCCTGTTGCAGGGCCTGGGCTGTGTGCTCGTTGCGAGCCGTCAGCGATTGGCCGCTGTAGAGCGCCTGTGCGCAGATCTCCCCGCAATGGTTGACGCGCATCAGCGCGGCGACGTGCTTCTTCTCCGTGTTGTCCAGATCGGCATCCGCTGCTTCCGACCCTGGTTGGGGCCGGCTGCTGCGGGGCTCGGCAAATAGTGTGCGCAAGCCCCGATCGAAGGCAACGATAAAGCGGTCCATTAGCGGCTGTGCAGAATCTGCAGACCCTTGAGCAGGTTGAGCGCCTGGTTGAACTGGTAGTCGTTGGCCGAACCCGGTTCCAGCGGCGCAGGCTTGTTGTCATCAGTCTTGCTCTTGTCGTCCTTGTTGTCGCTGGGCGGTACGACCTTGGGCAGATCGACGACAGGCGGCGTCGCCGTGTCCGGATCGTTGGGGTTGGCCAGGTGATGGCTCAGATCAGCCTCGCGCAGGCTCATGCCATGCTCGGCCGTGCTGATGGTGCCTTCCTCGACGGTGATGTCCGGCACGATGCCCTTGGCCTGGATGGAGCGCCCATTCGGCGTGTAGTAGCGCGCGGTGGTGAGCTTGATGGCGGTGCCATTGTTCATCGGCAGGATGGTCTGCACCGAGCCCTTGCCGAAGCTCTGCGTGCCCATGAGTACGGCGCGCTTGTGATCCTGCAGGGCACCGGAAACGATTTCCGAGGCGGAAGCCGAGCCGCCATTGATCAGCACCACCATGGGCACGGTCTTGATCTCGGGTGGCAAGTCACGCAGGTAGTCTTCGCTCGGACCGCCCTTGACGTAGTTTTCCGGATTGGCGGTAAGGTGCATCTTGGCATCCTCGGTGCGGCCTTCGGTGTATACCACGAGATCATTCTTGGGCAGGAAGGCAGCCGATACGCCGACTGCGGCATTGAGCAGACCGCCAGGATTGTTGCGCAGGTCGAGGATCAGGCCCTTGAACGGCCCCTTGTTCTCGTCATGCAGCGCCTTGATGGCCTTGGCCAGGTCCTCGCCGGTGTGTTCCTGGAACTGGGTGATACGGATATACGGATAGCCTGGCTCGCTGAGCTTGTACTTGACGCTCTGCGTCTTGATGACGGCGCGGGTGACGTTGAAGGTCAGCGCCTTGCTTTCGCCCTTGCGCAGCACGGTCAGCGTGATCGGTGAGCCGGGCTTGCCGCGCATGCGCTTGACGGCGTCGCTCAGGGTCATGCCCTTGACCGGCGTATCATCGAGTTTGATGATGAGGTCGCCGGCCTTGAGCCCAGCCTTGTAGGCTGGCGTGTCTTCAATGGGGGAGACTACCTTGACGAAGCCGTCTTCCATGCCGACCTCGATACCCAGGCCGCCGAATTCACCCTGGGTGCCGGCCTGCAGGTCCTTGAACGCATCGGCGTCCAGATAGGCGGAGTGCGGGTCCAGGCCGGAGAGCATGCCGTTGATGGCTTCGGTGATGAGTTTCTTGTCCTCGACCGGTTCGACGTAGTCGCTCTTGATCTTGCCGAACACTTCGGCGAAAGCGCGCAGGTCTTCGAGCGGTAGCTGCTGTTTGGGCTCCTTGTCGGCAACGGCCGAATAATTCAGGCTCAGCATGATGCCGAGAATGGCGCCTGCAGCGATCAGGCTGAATTTT
>DASTRT010000246.1:0-2304 GCA_035761085.1 Methylophilaceae bacterium | reverse complement strand
TGGTAGGAGCCGCCATAGGGCGGCGGGTAGAAGGAGTTTTCCGACAGCCGCTGGCGTACGACACTGGCACTGCCGTTGACTTGCGGATAGATGGCAGCCTTGGCTCCTTCAGCCTGAGCCCGCGCCTGCTCCAGCCGCTTGGCGGCGAGCACGATATTGGGGCTATCCTGTAGCGCCTTCTCTACCAATTGATTTAGCTGCTCGTCGCCCAGTGCCTGCCACCAGCCGGTTTTGGGCCAATCGGCAAACTGGGTCTGGGCGCCCGCCTCATCCGGCTGGCGCATGGCCTGGTCATGGCTGATGCCGGCCGTGCTGACGCAGCCGCCCAGCACAATACTTGCGGACAGCAGAACGGACCAGAGTAAACGGCTGGGTGACATAGGATTCAATTCGCGCTGTTGGCGGCAAAACGCCGGAGCAGGGACTTCAGCGTATCCAGCTCTTGCTGGCTGAAGCCCTGAAGGTGCTGATTCAAGCTTTCGGCAATCAGGTAAGGTATCTTGGCCGCTATTTGGCGTCCTTCTTCCGTGAGTTCAACCCAGATGATGCGTCTGTCATTCACGCAACGTCTGCGCGACAACAGACCTTTGGCTTCGAGGCGATCCAGCATGCGCGTCATGGTGCTGGTTTCGACACCCAGACAGCGGGATAACTCAGCTGCAGTTTTTCCCTTGCCAAGCCAGAGCAGCGTCAAGGGACTCCACTGCATGGCGGTAAGGTCGAGCTCAGCCATCTTGCTTTCTATGGTGCGGTGTAGCGCCAGTTGTGCCTGCTTGATCAGGTAGCCGATGGACTCCTCGATCACATAACGCTCGCCGCTATAAAAATTTTCGTCGGCAGGACTTTTTTCGGTTGTTTGCTGTTTGGTCATGTGTATATAATACTGCATATGCAGTGACTGTCAATGCAAGTTTATCCGCACACCCCAGGTTAGCTCGGTATATTCAATGGTAGAAATCGTAAAAATTGCGCTGCGGCGCCCTTATACATTCGTGGTGATGGCGCTGCTGCTGCTCATTGTGGGCGTGCTGGCTGCCTTGCGCACGCCGGTAGACATTTTCCCCGACATCCGCATCCCCATCATTGCGGTCGCCTGGCAATACAAGGGACTGCCGCCGGATGACATGGCCGGCCGCATTACCACGCTCTACGAGCGCGTGCTGACCACCACAGTCAACGACATCGAACACATCGAGGCCAATTCCTATAACGGGTTCGGCATCGTCAAGATCTACTTCCAGCCCGGCGTCAACATCGCCACTGCCAACGCCCAGGTGACGGCCGTATCACAGGTAGTAACGAAGCAGATGCCGGCCGGCACGACGCCCCCGCTGATCCTCAATTACAGCGCCTCCACGGTGCCTATCCTGCAGGTCGCGCTGGCTGGCGCCGGCATGAGCGAGCAGACGCTGGCCGACCTCGGCCTCAACATCATCCGCACGCGCCTCGTCACCGTGCCGGGCGCCGCGCTGCCCTACCCGTTCGGCGGCAAGACGCGGCAGGTGCAGATCGACCTCAACCCGGCAGCATTGCAGGCGCGCGGGCTGGGTCCGCAGGACGTGGCCAATGCGCTGGCCGCGCATAACCTGATCCTGCCCGTCGGCACGCAGAAGATTGGCAGCTACGAATATACGATGCGCCTCAACAACGCACCTTCTGCCATCGAAGAATTGGGCAACCTGCCGGTCAAGGTAGTCAACGGCGCCACCGTATATATCCGCGACGTCGCTGACGTGCGTGACGGCAACCCGCCGCAGACCAATATCGTGCACGTGAACGGCAGCCGTTCCGTGCTCATGCCTATCCTCAAGAACGGCGCCACATCGACGCTGGATATCGTCGCCGGCATCAAGGCCAAGCTCGAGGAAATCAAGCCGACGCTGCCCGAGGCATTGAACGTCTCCACCATCAACGACCAGTCGCTGTTCGTTCGCGCAGCTATCAAGGGCGTGGCGATGGAAGGCGTCATCGCAGCCGCACTGACCAGCCTCATGATCCTGCTGTTCCTCGGCAGCTGGCGCTCCACCGTCATCATCGCCATCTCGATTCCGCTGTCCATCCTCGGCGCCATCGCAGCCCTGGCTGCCATGGGCGAGACGCTCAACATCATGACGCTGGGCGGACTGGCGCTGGCGGTTGGTATCCTGGTCGACGACGCCACCGTGACCATCGAGAACATCAATTGGCATCTCGAGCAGGGCAAGGATGTCGAGCCCGCCATTCTCGATGGCGCGCAGCAGATCGTGACCCCGGCATTCGTCTCGCTGCTCTGTATCTGCATCGTGTTCGTGCCGATGTTCTTCC
>DASTRT010000245.1:0-3191 GCA_035761085.1 Methylophilaceae bacterium | reverse complement strand
GCTGTACCGTCTTAGCAGCAATGATCGAACCTGCGGCAATGCCTACGGCGACGACTACCATGAGCAGTGTGGACTGCTCCGACGTGAAACCCAATGCAAGCGGCGCCCAGGCCAAGACCACGAATTTCAAGGTGGCGCCCGCGCCCCAGAAGAGGGTGGTGCCGGCCAGCGACACCTGGCCCTGCGCATCCTTCCACAAGGCCTTGAAGGAGTGCCAGAAATCCTTGAGCATGTAGACAGGGTTCCTGTGTGCCGGCTTATGGTCGATGGGCAGTCGTGGAATGTAATAGTTGAATATGGCAGCAACCAGATACAAGGCGGTAATGAAGACCAGGGCAAAGGTCAGATGAAGATTCGGCAGGAAAGCGCCCATTACGGTGCCCAGTACGATCGCCATGATGGTCGAGCCTTCCATCCAGCCGTTCGCCTTCACCAGCAGATGCGGCGGCAGGTATTCGGTCAGAATGCCGTACTTGGCCGGCGAATAGGCAGCGGCGCCGATACCAACGATGCCGTAGGCATACAGCGGCGGCATACCGAATATCATGGCGCAACTGCCCACAAACTTGATGGCGTTGGAAACGAACATCACACGCCCTTTGGGGAAGGCGTCGGCGAAGGCCCCGACGAAGGGCGCCAGCAGGATGTAGGACACCACGAAGAACCACTGCAGCATGGGCGTATGCCAATCCGGGGCATGCAGTTTCTGCAGCAGCACGATGGCTGTGAACAGCAGCGCATTGTCAGCTAGGGCCGACAGGAACTGCGCGATGAGGATAATGTAAAAGCCTAGATTCATCTGCTTTTCATCGGCTGCAGCGTTTCAAAATTCGTGTCCACCGCATCGGTTTACAGGGATTCGGCCGCAAAGTCCGCCAACCTGGAGCGCTCGCTGCGTACCAGCGTCACGTGGCCGTTATGCGGCCAGCCCTTGAACCGGTCCACCACATACGTGAGGCCTGAACTGCCTTCCGTGAGATAAGGCGTGTCGATCTGGGCGATATTACCCAGGCAGACTACCTTGGTCCCTGGTCCCGCGCGGGTAATCAGCGTTTTCATCTGCTTGGGCGTCAGGTTCTGCGCTTCGTCGATTATCAGGAATTTGTGCAGGAAGGTGCGGCCGCGCATGAAGTTGAGCGACTTGATCTTGATGCGCGTGCGAATCAGGTCCTGGGTGGCGGCGCGGCCCCAGTCGCCTGCCTCTTCATCCGTCTTGTTGAGTACGTCGAGGTTGTCTTCCAGGGCACCCATCCAGGGAGCCATTTTCTCTTCCTCAGTCCCCGGCAGGAAGCCGATGTCTTCACCTACGGGAACAGTCACGCGTGTCATGATGATCTCGCTGTAGATCTTCTTGTCCAGCGTCTGCGTGAGCGCCGAAGCCAGGGTCAGCAAAGTCTTGCCGGTGCCGGCCTGGCCGAGCAGCGTGACGAAATCGACTTCCGGGTCCATGAGCAGGTTGAGTGCGAAATTCTGTTCGCGATTACGCGCCGTAATGCCCCAGATATTGTGCTTGGGCTGCGTGTAGTCCTTGACCACTTCCAGCACCGCGGTGTTGCCCTCCTGAGTACGGACGATGGCCTGGAAGGGTTTTTCATATTCGTAAAAGACGAATTCATTGACCAGGAAGCTTTTGCACAAGGGGCCGGTGATGCGGTAGAACATCCGGCCGGCTTCCTGCCAGGATTCCATTTCCTTGCTGTGCTTTTCCCAGAAGTTGGCCGGCAACTCCTTGAGGCCGGTATACAACAGGTCGGTATCTTCCAGAACCTTGTCGTTGAAGTAATCTTCAGCTGGCACGCCAATGGCGCGGGCCTTGATACGGATATTGATGTCCTTGCTGACCAGAATTACCTGGCGGCGCGGCTGCTTCTTCTGCAGGTCCAACGCCACGCCCAGAATCTGGTTGTCAGCCTTGCTGCCGGCCAGCATGGGCAGGTTGATATCGACTGCATCCGTTTGCAGGAACAGCCGGCCGCTGACGCTCTTGTTGCCGTTGATGCCCAGCGGGCAGCCTTCATCCAGATTTACCAGATTGGTGCCGACGATCTCCTCAAGGTTACGGCTCGCCTGGCGGGCATTGCGCGCAACTTCCGTCATGCCCTTCTTGTTGTTGTCCAACTCTTCCAGCGTCACCATCGGCAGGTAGATATCGTGCTCCTCGAAGCGGAACAGGCTGGAAGGGTCATGCATCAGGACATTGGTATCCAGTACAAACAGCTTGGTGGCAGCAGCATTTTTTTTGGCCATGGCAGGGAGGACCTTAGTTATAGGGTTTTCACAAAATCCAGCACTTCGCGCACATGGCCGTCAACCTTCACACCGCGCCATTCGTGCGCCAGTTTGCCTTCTCGGTCCAGCACGAAGGTGCTGCGCTGGATGCCGCGTACCTGTTTGCCGTACATATTCTTCATCTTGATGACATCGAACAGCTGGCATGCCTTTTCCTCCTGATCGGAAAGCAGTTCAAACGGAAAACTGAATTTGGCCTTGAAATTCTCGTGCGACTTCAGACTATCCCGTGAGATTCCGACAATTTCCGCGTTCAGCGCCTGAAAGTCGGCATAGGCATCGCGAAACTGCTGTCCTTGAGTGGTGCAGCCGGGCGTGGAATCTTTGGGATAGAAGTAGATGACGAGAATTTTGCCGAGATAGTCAGAAAGCTTGAAAGTTTTTCCGCTGGTGGAGGGCAGTTCGAAGTCGGGAATAGCTTGATTCAACATGATCAGAATTGGTCTCAGACACTCGCATTGTTGTTAAAAAAAGGCTTAAAGGCAAGGCCGTCAGCGCGGAATTGAAAAAGATTGGCAACCGATTCAGAAAGCACCATGATCGCGCGGTAGCTCCAGCTCGACAATGGTGCCGCCGCCGGGCCTCGCGCGGAAGGCGATTTTCCCCGACAGGGTTTCGCAAACCTTGAAGGCAAACGGAATGCCTAATCCGGTACCAAATCGCTTGGTCGAGGGCCCGGGGCTGAGTATGTGCGGATCAGGAGTAAACGGCATACCAGGGCCATGGTCTGTAATGATGATGCGGACGGACTTCTCAGAAACTTCTGAGTCCAATTCCAGCAAGGAGTTCTCCGGCGCGGCTTCAACAGCATTCAAAAGTAGGTTATAGAGCGCCTGCTCCAGCAGGTGCTCGTCGGTGTATATGGCCTGCCCGCTTTGGCGCGGGAAGCGTACCTCGGTCCT
>DASTRT010000244.1:0-3411 GCA_035761085.1 Methylophilaceae bacterium | reverse complement strand
TTTCGATCCCAATATCTTCGCCATCGCGACAGGGATCGAAGAGCACAACAACTACGCCGTGGACTTCATCAACGCCACGCGCTGGATCAAGGAAAACCTGCCCTACGCCAAGATCTCCGGCGGCGTCTCCAATGTGAGCTTCAGCTTCCGCGGCAACGACCCCGCGCGCGAAGCCATCCACACGGTGTTCCTGTATCACGCCATCAAGGCTGGCATGACCATGGGCATAGTCAATGCAGGCATGATGGGCGTGTATGACGACCTTGAGCCCGAGCTGAAAGAGCGCGTCGAGGACGTGGTGCTCAACCGCCGCCCCGATGCCACCGAGCGCATGATCGAGTTTGCCGGCACGCTGGTCGCCGGCAGCAAGAAGGAAGCTTCCGTCGCCGAATGGCGCGGCACGCCGGAAAATCCCATCCCCGTGCAGAAGCGCATATCTCATGCGCTGGTACATGGGATTACCGACTATATCGTCGAGGATACGGAAGAAGCCCGACAGCAGATCATGGCTGCCGGCGGCCGGCCGATCAATGTCATCGAAGGTCCGCTCATGGACGGCATGAATGTCGTCGGCGACCTGTTCGGCCAAGGCAAGATGTTCCTGCCGCAGGTGGTGAAGTCCGCCCGCGTCATGAAGCAGGCGGTGGCGCACCTGATCCCGTTTATCGAGGCGGAAAAGCTCGAGGAGGAAAAGCGTACTGGCGTCGTTGCCAAACCCAAGGGCAAGATGGTGGTTGCCACCGTCAAGGGCGACGTGCACGACATCGGCAAGAACATCGTTTCGGTGGTACTGCAGTGCAACAATTTCGAGGTGGTGAACATGGGTGTGATGGTGCCCGCTTCGGAAATCCTCGAGATGGCCAAGAAGGAGAATGCCGACATCATCGGCCTCTCCGGCCTCATCACGCCTTCGCTCGAGGAAATGGCCCATGTCGCCCGCGAGATGCAGCGCGACCCGTATTTCCATGGTCTCAAGATGCCGCTGCTGATCGGCGGTGCGACGACTTCACGTGCGCATACGGCGGTAAAGATCGCGCCGCACTATGATGGCCCGGTAGTCTATGTGCCCGATGCCTCGCGCTCGGTCTCCGTCATGCAGGCTCTGATGACGCCTGAGCAGCGCGACGCCTATATCCAGGAGATCGCTACCGACTACGAACGCGTGCGCACCCAGCACGCCAACAAGAAGGGCATTCCGCTGCTAACGCTGGAAAAGGCGCGCTCCAACAAGGCGAAGCTGGAATTCACCGGTAAATATGCGCCGGTCAAGCCGAAGTTCATCGGCCGCCGCGAGTTCAGGAATATCGACCTGGCGACTATCGCCAAGTACATCGACTGGGGCCCATTCTTCCAGACCTGGGACCTGGCTGGTGCCTACCCGGCTATCTTGCAGGACAAGGTGGTGGGCGAAGCCGCCACCAAGCTCTTCGAAGAAGGCCAGGTACTGCTCAAGAAGATTATCGACAACAGGTGGCTCACGGCCAACGGCGTGATCACCCTGTTGCCGGCGAATACGGTCAATGACGACGATATCGAGCTTTATACCGACGACAGCCGCACGCAAGTGGCCTTTACCTGGTACGGCATGCGGCAGCAGACCGAGAAGCCGGTGATCGATGGCGTGCCCCGGCCCAACCAGTGCCTGGCGGATTTCATCGCGCCCAAAACCTCGGGCATCGCCGACTACATCGGCATTTTCGCCGTGACCGGCGGCCTTGGCGTGGAGAAGTATGAAAAGCAGTTCCGCGATGCGCATGACGATTACAACGCCATCCTGCTCAAGTCGCTGGCAGACCGACTCGCCGAAGCTTTCGCCGAGTATCTGCACGAACGCGTGCGCAGTGACCTGTGGGGCTATGCGACCGACGAGCACTTGAGCAACGACGAGCTGATCAAGGAAAAGTACCGCGGTATCCGCCCGGCACCCGGCTACCCGGCCTGCCCGGACCATACAGTGAAATCCGACATGTTCCGCCAACTGCGCGCCGAGGAAATCGGCATGCAGCTCACCGATTCCTTCGCCATGTCGCCGCCCGCTTCGGTTGCCGGCTTCTATTTCGCGCATCCGGAATCGCGCTATTTCAGCGTCGACAAGATTGGCGAGGACCAGCTCAACGACATGGCCGAACGCCGTGGTTTGCCGAAGGAATATCTGCAGAGGTGGCTCGCGCCCAACCTGTAGTCGAAGGCATGGGTTTAAGGCCTAACCGCGCCGGGAGTTTGCTACAATCTCCCAACTCTTAGAACTTGAATCCATGCATATACACATCCTCGGCATTTGCGGCACATTCATGGGCGGCATTGCTGTGCTGGCAAAGGAAGCCGGCCACCGCGTCACCGGTTGCGATGCCAACGTCTACCCGCCCATGAGCACCCAGCTCGAAGCCCAGGGCATCGAGCTTATCGAAGGTTTCTCCCCGGATCAGGTCAACCTCAATCCCGATATTTTCGTGATCGGCAACGTCGTCACGCGCGGCAATCCGCTCATGGAGGAAATTCTCAATCGCGGCCTGCCCTATGTTTCCGGACCCCAATGGCTGGCGGAGAACGTGCTGCAGGGCAAGTGGGTGCTCGCTGTTGCTGGCACGCACGGCAAGACCACCACGACTTCCATGCTGGCCTGGATACTCGAATATGCAGGTCTGGCGCCCGGCTTCCTGATCGGCGGCGTGCCGCAGAATTTCGGCATCTCGGCCCGGCTTCCGGGCATTCCCCCGAAGGACAGCAACTACGGCAAACATCAGGATTTGGTTGACGATGCAAGGCGCACGGAGCACAGGAGCCGAGACAGTATAAATAAGTACGGCGAGGCTACGAGCACCGCGCAACGCAGCAGCTCAGCCAAAGATGATGTTTGTTCCCCTTTCTTTGTGATCGAAGCGGACGAATACGACACTGCCTTTTTCGACAAGCGCTCCAAGTTCGTGCACTACCATCCACGCACGGCCATCCTCAATAACCTGGAATTTGACCACGCCGATATCTTTGCCGACCTCGCTGCCATCGAAACCCAGTTCCACCATTTGGTACGCACGGTTCCCGGCAACGGCCTGATCGTCGCCAACGGCCGCGAAGACAGCATGCAGCGTGTCATCCAGCGCGGTTGCTGGACACCGGTTGAGCATTTCGGCAGCAATGATGGCTGGCAGATAGATAATGTTTCGGCTGACGGCAGCTTCGACGTGGTGTTCCGCCAGCAGGTGCAGGGCCGCGTCAAATGGGAGCTCATGGGTGAGCACAATCGCATGAATGCCCTGGCAGCGCTCGCCGCCGCGCGCCATGTCGGCGTGCCTGTTGAGCAAGGCATCGCAGCGCTGGACCAATTCCAGAACGTGAAGCGCCGCATGGAAGTGCGCGGGGTTGTAAATGGCGTCACGGTCTATGACGACTTCGCCCACCATCCGACGGCGA
>DASTRT010000243.1:0-2117 GCA_035761085.1 Methylophilaceae bacterium | reverse complement strand
AGGCCCAACAATAGGCTGTAGAAGGGAGGACTTACCATGGCCATTGAGATATCGAACGTTCATGTCATCGGTGAAGAGGTTCACTTCATCGCGACGAAGAATGACCACGACTACCGCTTTGCCGTGGTGAAAGAGCCGCTGGAGGATCTCGCGCATTACCATCACGACGACGCAGCCGAGCCGCTGGACCGGCTGGCAGTGTTTGAAGATTTTGAAGACTGCATTGCGCGCGAGGCGGAGAGGTTCATCGATGCCGGAGTGAGCGTGCAGGATCTGCACAGGCTGACCAGCACTGAGCTTTGCAAATAGTTCATGAAGCCTGACCTCAGAAGGGAGCAGATTGTCGCTCTCGTCTGCATCCACTTTCAGTTGCCGCTGCCGGTGCTCCAGCCCTGGGTAATCGAATCTTTGAAGCGGCTCGAGTACATCAAAGACAGGCCCGGTGGCAAATGCTGGGTGACTACCCATTCCGGCCGGATAACGGTTAAGCAGCTGGCCTGATTTCATGGCAGCAACCCAAACTCAACGTCAGCAACACCCTGGGCATCTGACCGGCTGAGGCCTTCGGCCTCCAGCTGCCTGACGCGCTCTTCCCATCCTGCAGGTTCCTGTGGCATATCTGCCTCGAAGAAACTCAACCTGCCCCGCATTGGCAGAAAAGATAAGGGCCGGGCATTGGCCAGCACGAAGTGATAACAATCGGCTGCAGCCCATGGGCTGGTGTGGTCTTTGACGCAATCGGTGATCTCTACCTTGCCGACGATGCCGCCACGGAGAAAAGAGGACGGATTCATCTTGTCCAGCAGATCACCAATGGCGCCGGCATCCTTGGAACCCAACCGCCAGAAGTTGTTCTTTAGCCAGGTATAGCCATTTATGTCGAAGCCCTTGCCGGCATGTACCAGGATCTCGCCACGCAATTTGGTTGGCCAGGTCCTGTTCTCGATATCTTTGTGACCGGCAACGATCAGATGGGCCCATGGTTGCAGGATGGATAAAGCTTTCATGACTTCACCTCGATCTCTTCTTTAGGTGCTTTCGGTGGTGGCGCCATCGGCATCTTCCTCGGAATAAACCCCTCCTTAACCGCGAGGATGATCATGAAGCAGATGATCGATGCCGACATAAGGCCAAGCATGAATAGCAGGCCTATGTAGAACATCTGGCAGTCCACGTCACACATCAGACGCCTCCTTTATTTTCTGCAGCCAGGATGGCGATCTGCGCATCCCTGGCCAGCTTTGCGATCGTGGATCTGTTGTTGTTGCGGAAAGCGAGGCGCGTGAGCTGCAGCGCCTGCAGTCCCGCTTTGATGTCGGCCTGGCTCATGGGCATATCCTTGATCAGGCGCGTGACAGTGCTGAGAAGCTCGTAAGCGTCTCGGTAAATGGTCAGTTCAGTGTGGAGAGCCATGCTGTATAAAATCAATAATTAAATGACTGAATAACTAAATCGCTACTCTGCGGACGGCTCGGGCGCGCAGCTCGCGGTCCTTGTAGTTGTCGTCCTGGTAACCGTAGTCGAAATCCTGGTACCAGGCGTAGCTGGAGTCGGCAGCGTGGGTCTCTCCAGACCAGTACACGTCGCGCTTGAATTCTTCCGGAAGGTTCGCGAACAGCAGGGTATGCTCTCTACGGGTCGGCAGCTCGCCGCCGACAGACTTTGCCCATTCGGTTTGCTTCTTCCAGCTGGCGTCGTTGCTATCGCCTGGCAACAGGATGATGTGCTGATCCGGTGCGCCATCCTTACCCAGGAGGACGCCGGCATACTTCTCCCCTTCATTGAGCATCGGGCGGCCTTGCGTTGATTCAATCTTTTCTATGGTTTCCATTCCAATCTCCTTGTTGAAGTTGCTGTGGTTCACGGTTTCCCCTTTTCTGCAGCCAGGATGGCGATCTGCGCATCCCTGGCCAGCTTTGCGATCGTGGATCTTTTGCTGTTGCGGAAAGCCCGGCGCGTGAGCTGCAGCGCCTGCAGTCCCGCTTTGATGTCGGCCTGGCTGATGGGCATATCCCGGTCCAGCTTGGCGTGGATCCTCTGCAGCGGCTGCAGGTCCAGCCCGAGCTGCATGGCATCGCTGATGCGCTGCCAGGTGAAGATCCAACCATCAAGGGCAG
>DASTRT010000242.1:0-3112 GCA_035761085.1 Methylophilaceae bacterium | reverse complement strand
GGCCGGATTGATTTCTACCTCGATGGATTCATCCACCTCGGGATAAACGAACACGCTGGCGAACGATGTATGGCGGCGGTTGCCGGAATCGAACGGGGATTTGCGCACCAGGCGATGCACGCCGGTTTCAGTACGCAGGAAACCGAACGCATAGTCACCGCTTACTTTCAGTGACGCACTCTTGATGCCGGCTACATCGCCTTCGGACTCTTCCAACACTTCCACCTTGAAATCGCGCCGCTCGCAATAGCGCAAATACATGCGCAGCAGCATGAGGCCCAGTCCTGCGCCTCCGTCCCGCCGGAGCCGGCCTGGATATCGATGAAACAGTTGTTGGGGTCCATGGGATTGGAGAACATGCGGCGGAATTCCATCTCCTCCACGCGCTTCTCCAGCTCCATGGTGTCTTCCTCGATACCAAGCAGTGTGGCGTCGTCATCTTCTTCGCGCGCCATCTCGAACAGCTCGCGGCCGTCACGCAGACCGTTTTCGACCTCATTCAGTGCACTGACGACAAACTCCAGCTCGCGCTTCTCCTTGCCGAGCTTTTGCGCGCGCTCGGCGTCATTCCAGATGTTGGGGTCTTCGAGAAGCTGGCTTACCTCGGCCAGTCGCTGCTCCTTGGTATCGAAGTCAAAGATACCTCCGCAACGCGTCATTGCGCTCAGCCAGATCGCTGAGACGGTGGGAAATCAGGTTGAGTTGTTCGGCTTCCATGGTGCTGTTCGGATTTGTCGGATTTTGAGCCGTGGATTATACAACAAAGCCCGTGCCGCCCGGCCGCCATCCGGGTCGGAAGGAAATTTCCGCTCGCGAAGTTTTGCGCACGCGGTTAAACTTTGAGCCTTGACCGTCATGGCCGGAAACGGCCGCATTGCCTACCAATAAATAGAACAATTTCGGTACCAAAATCTTGAGGGAGAATTACCATGGCAGCTGGATTTTTCACCAGGCTGGTAGCCGCGGTTTCGCCGCGCAGCGATAACTACTTTTTCGAATTCAACCAGCTCGGCAATTGTGCCGTACGCGCGGCCAAGGAGCTGGCAGCAATGTCGTCGGTCAACAATCCGGCGGCCTTCGCCCAGCACTCCAGTGAAATACGGCATATCGAGCACGAGGCCGACGAATTCACCAAGACCATACTGCTCAACCTTCACAAGACCTTCATCACTCCGTTTGACCGTCGCGAAATCCGCGAGCTGGCCATGGCGCTCGACGACATTATCGATTTCATGGAAGAAATCCCGCAGCGGGCGCAGATCTACGGCGATACTACGTTCACGCCGGAAATGGCGGCTCTGGGGCAGATCACCCTGCGCGCTTCGGAGAAAGTACAGGAGGCGGTCAGCCTGCTTTCCGACATGAAAAATGCCGAACGCATCCTGCGCATCTGCCGCGATATCAATGAAATCGAGAACGAGGCGGACAACATCATGCGATCCGGCATGGAACGCCTGTTTGCCGAAGTGTCGGACGCGCGCACGCTGATCCGCTACAAGGAGCTGTACGACCTCTTCGAAGCCACCGTAGACGGCTGCCAGGATGTCGGTGACGTGATTCACGGCGTAGTGCTGGAACGCATATGATCGAACACGCCGTCATGATCATGGCGCTGCTGGTTGTCGTGGCGCTGATCTTCGATTTCATGAACGGGTTCCACGACGCGGCGAACTCCATTGCGCTCATGGTTTCCACGCGACTGTTGACGCCGCAGGCGGCCGTCATCTGGGCGGCCTTTTTCAATTTCATCGCCTTCCTGTTCTTCGGCCTGCATGTCGCACAGACCATAGGTGCCGGCATCGTATCCCCCGACACCATCGACAATGCCCTGATCTTCGGAGCGCTCGGCGGCGCCATTTCCTGGAACCTGATCACCTGGTGGTTCGGCATCCCGTCCTCGTCCTCGCATGCCCTGGTGGGCGGCTTGGTAGGCGCAGCCCTTGCCAAATCCGGCACGGGTTCGATTGTGGCGGCAGGCCTGATCAAAACTTCGGTGGCGATCATCCTTTCGCCCCTGCTGGGGCTGGTGCTCGCCTTTGCCATCTCCATCCTGCTACTGTGGCTGTTCCGCAAGGCGTCGCCCTACCCGACCGAGCGCAGGTTCAACAAGCTGCAATTCATCTCTTCTTCGCTCTACAGCCTGGGTCATGGCGGCAACGACGCGCAGAAAACCATGGGTATCATCGCCGTGCTGCTGTATGCCAATGGCTTCATGGACGGCGATTTCCACATTCCGTTCTGGGTGGTGATTGCGTGCCAGATCGCCATGGCACTCGGTACGCTGTTTGGCGGCTGGCGCATCGTGCGCACCATGGGCATGGGTATTACGCGCATTCGGCCGACCGGCGCCTTCAGTGCCCAGACTTCCGGCTCCATTGCCTTGTTCCTGGCGACCTGGCTGGGGATTCCGGTTTCCACCACGCACACCATCACCGGTGCCATTATCGGTGTTGGCCTGTCCCGCCGCGCATCCGCGGTACGTTGGGGACTCGCGTCCCGCATCGTCTGGGCCTGGGTGCTCACTATTCCCGCCTCGGGCGTGATTGCCGCCATCTTCTGGTATTTCGGCCGCAACTGGCTGGCCTGAATCTCGACACTGGCTGCCTGTAGAAAATAGCTGGCAGCCAGATTGCTGCATGCAGTCCTCTACGGTTTAGTCATAAAACTGTCATATTTCATATTTATGATGCTCCCAGTAGCAAGTCGGGTTGCCGACATCCTCATCAAAAATCATTGGGAGAATCAAATGCTGAATATCAAACACACCCTGATCGGCGGCACCGCTGCCCTGGCCATGGTGTTGGCTTCCAGCGCATTCGCCGCCACGATTACCGGCGCCGGCGCGACCTTTCCTTACCCGATTTACGCAAAGTGGGCTGACGCCTACAACAAGAAAACCGGCATGAAGCTCAATTACCAGTCCATCGGTTCCGGCGGCGGCATCAAGCAGATCAAGAACAAGACCGTAGACTTCGGCGCATCCGACATGCCATTGAAGCCCGAAGAGCTGGAGGAAGCAGGCCTCATGCAGTTCCCCACTGTGGTGGGTGGCGTTGTTCCGGTCATCAATGTTCCTGGCGTCAAAGCCGGTGAGCTGCGCCTTTCCGGCCCA
>DASTRT010000241.1:0-8676 GCA_035761085.1 Methylophilaceae bacterium | reverse complement strand
GAAGGCCAGGCCGAGCAGCTCAAGGAGGCGGGCTTGGACTACTACAACCATAATCTCGACACCGCGCCTGAATTTTATGGCGAAATCATTTCCACCCGAGACTACCAGGACAGGCTGGATACCCTGGAGCGCGTGCGCGAGGCGGATATCAATGTCTGCTGCGGCGGCATCATCGGTATGGGGGAATCGCGTACCCAGCGTGCCGGGCTCATCGCCCAGTTGGCCAACATGGAACAGCCGCCGGAGAGCGTGCCCATCAATATGCTGACCCAGGTGGAAGGTACGCCGCTGCATGGCACGGAAGCGCTGGATCCGCTGGAGTTCGTGCGCACCATTGCGGTCGCCCGCATCACAATGCCCAAGAGCTACGTTCGTCTGTCCGCCGGTCGCCAAAGCATGCCGGACGCCATCCAGGCCTTGTGCTTCATCGCCGGCGCCAATTCCATCTTCTACGGCGAAAAGCTGCTGACTACCGGTAACCCGGAAACCGAAGCCGATAAGGCACTGTTCGCCAAACTGGGTATCAAGCCGGTCTAAAGCTGTCAGTTAATCGTGACTGAAACCTTGTTGTCTGTCTTGCAGCAGGAGCTCGCGCAAAAAAAGGCCGAAGGCCTGCTGCGTCGACGCCGGCTGATCGATACACCCCAGCAGCCGCATCTGCAGGCTGATGGTAAATCGGTACTCTCCTTTAGCAGCAATGATTATCTGGGGCTGGCCAATCATCCTCGTCTGCAGGCCGCGCTGCAGCGCGGTGCGCAGACCGCAGGTGTCGGTAGCGGGGCCTCCCATCTAGTCACCGGACACCATCGTTACCATCACCAACTTGAAGAAGCGCTGGCCGAGTTCGTTGGCCTGCCCCGCGCACTTCTGCTGACTACGGGTTACATGGCGAATATCGCCGCCATTTGTGGCCTCATGGGCAGAGGCGATGCACTGTTCGCCGACAAGTTGAACCATGCTTCCCTCAACGACGGCGCACTGCTGTCGCGAGCGGAACTGAACCGCTATCCGCATAATGATGTTGAAACCCTGGCACGTATGCTGGAGTCCAGCACAGCGCCACGCAAGATGGTGATTACCGATTCCGTGTTCAGCATGGATGGCGATATCGCGCCCTTGCCGGAGTTGCTGGATTTGTGTGAGCGTTACAATGCCTGGCTCCTGATTGACGATGCGCATGGTTTTGGCGTACTAGGCGAGCAAGGTCGGGGTTGCCTGAGCCATTTCGACCTGCGCTCTCCACGCATCATCTACATGGCCACGCTGGGCAAGGCAGCAGGCGTCTCAGGTGCTTTTATCGACGGCGAGCAAGTCGTAATCGATTACCTCATGCAACATGCGCGCACCTATATATATACAACGGCAATGCCGCCCGCGCTCGCTGCAGCCTCGCTGGAAGCCCTCAAGCTGATCGCGCAATTCGACGATCGCAGAAGTCATCTGCGAAGCCTGATTGATATGCTCAAGTCCGGCTTACATCTCAAGCGCTGGCAGCTCGCGGAATCGCCCACTCCCATACAGCCCTTGCTGATCGGCAGCAATGACGAGGTGCTGCGGGTAAGTGAGCATCTGCTGGAGCAGGGTATCCTGGTGCCTGCCATCAGGCCACCAACCGTACCCAAGGGCAGCGCGCGGCTACGTATTTCCCTGTCTGCCGCGCATACTGAAGAAGATGTTCAGCAACTGATTCATGCACTCCAGCAGGCCGAAGAAAGGCTGCACCCATGAGCCAGTTGCACGTCGATCTGCAACTTGTAAACCGGCCATCTCAGGAGGGTGAGACTCCCAACCTCGTGCTCATTCACGGCTGGGGCATGCATGGTGGTCTATGGCAGCCGATTGCCAAAAAACTGGCCGGGCATTTCAACCTGCATATCGTCGACCTGCCAGGCATGGGCTTCAGTCGGCCTGTTGATCCCGGCGGCCTGGATGCCATTGCCGAGAAGGTCGTGGATATCCTGCCCGAGCATGCTGATATCTGTGGCTGGTCGTTCGGCACCCATGTCGCCATGCGTGCCGCCATGCTGCAGCCGGACAAGGTTCGCCGTATGGTGCTGGTTGCCGGCACCCCACGATTCGTTAATCAGGACGACTGGCAAACAGGCATCGATGGTGAGGTTTACCGCCGCTTTGCCGACAGCGTAAGCCAGGATTACCAGAACACGCTGGTGCGCTTTTTCTCGTTGCAGTGCATGGGCGCGGACGATGCGCGCAGCACCATCAAGCAGCTGCGGACCAGCTTTGCCGAACGGCCGGTGCCGACCATGAGCACTTTGCACAAGGCGCTGCACATCCTGCTGGAAACCGACATGCGTGACCAGGTTCCCGCGCTGAAAAAGCCGGTGCTGTTGATTCATGGCGACCGCGATCGTCTGGTGCCGGTGCAGGCAGGTCACTGGATGGCACAGCACCTGCCATTCGGCCGTTTGCGCGTGATTGCCGGCGCAGGGCATGCGCCGTTCCTCTCGCATCAGAACCAGTTCGTCGAGGCGCTGGTACAGTTTCTCGAGCCGCCTTCCGCCGCCTGATATGGATATGACCGATCTCTACCATATCGACAAGGCGCGGGTAAAAACGTCCTTCAACCGCGCGGCCAATACCTATGACGCGGCCGCAGTGCTGCAGAAGGAAGTACGTGAGCGCATGTTTAATCGACTGGAGCTGGTGAAGATTGCGCCGGAAGTCATCGTGGACGCGGGTAGCGGCACCGGCCAGGGCAGCCAACTGCTTCGGCAGCGCTACCCGCAAAGCCAAATCGTCGAGCTCGACCTGGCTGTGCAGATGCTCAGGAGAAGCCGCGACAATAATACGTCCTCCTGGAAGAAATTTCGCGCCAGACTGCTCGGGCAGCCGGAAAACGGCGCAGTCTGCGGCGATATTGAAAACCTGCCCTTGGCTTCCGCAAGCACCGAACTTCTCTGGTCCAACCTCGCAATCCAGTGGTGCAACGATCTGGATCGGGCCTTCGGTGAGGCGCATCGCGTACTGCAGGCAGAAGGCTTGCTGATGTTCAGCACCTTCGGTCCGGATACGCTGAAAGAACTGCGCGAGGCTTCGGCAGTGGATGAAGAGCATGTGCATGTCAGCCGATTCATCGACATGCATGATATCGGCGACGCACTGGTGCGCGCCGGTTTCTCCGCCCCCGTGCTGGATGTCGAGCATTTTGTGCTGACTTATGACGACGTACTGGGAGTGATGCACGACCTCAAGGCCATCGGTGCGCACAATGCCACCGCGGGGCGTCAGCGCGGTCTCGAAGGCAGGGGGTTCTTGCGAGGGCTCGCCGAGCGTTATGAACAATTCCGGCAAGCGGGGAAGCTGCCAGCGACTTTCGAAGTGGTATATGGCCATGCCTGGAAGCCCATTGCAAAGAATATGACCGCCGATGGCAGTGCCCTGATTACCCTGCACCGCAGAAAGCCTGATGCCAGATGAAAAAGGCCTTTTTCATCACCGGTACCGATACCGGGGTCGGCAAGACTTTGGTTTCAAGCGCGCTACTTTACGCTTTTGGCAAACAGGGCTGGAAGACTGCGGGCATGAAACCAGTGGCGGCCGGATGCGTGGAAGAAAATGGCCGTCTGCTGTCCGAAGATGTGGCGATGTTGCTGGAAGCCGGCAATACCAAGGCAGGGTGCGAGCTGCACAACCCCTACGCTTTTGCGCCACCGATTGCGCCGCATATCGCTGCAGAAGCAGCAAACGTGAATATACGCCCGCGCATCATTCACGATGCCTATCGTGAGCTGTCAGCGCTTGCCGATGTGGTGATTGTTGAAGGCGTGGGAGGATTTCGTGTGCCCCTGGGTGAGCAGTTCGATACTGCAGACCTGGCGCAGATGCTTAATTTACCCGTGATCCTGGTGGTCGGAATGCGGCTTGGCTGCATCAACCATGCGCTGCTGACCGTCGAGACCATTCAGGCACGCGGCCTGGAACTGGCAGGTTGGGTGGCGAATCGCATCGATCCGGAAATGAGCGTTTTCCAGGAGAACCTGCAGACGCTGGATCAGCACATAGCGGCACCGTGTCTTGGCGTGCTGCCGCATCTGCCCGAAGCCGATTTCCGGCAGGCGGCAGAGTACCTGCAGCTAACGATATAGCGTGTGCGTACTGATGTAGTCGATGACGGCATCCGGCAGCAGGTAGCGCGGGCTCTTTCCCAGTTTCAAATCCTTACGGATACGCGTGGCGGAGATGTCGAGCGCAGTAATGGGCTGCATGAAAATGCGCCCTGCTTTTTCTTTCGCAATATCTCTGACATTGTGTGTGCCCGACTTTTCCCACAAGGCTTTCAGCGGTTGCGACAGCTTTGCCGGCTGTAAAACGGCGTTGGGCCGGTTCGCAACCACGATATGGCAATGCTGCAGCAACGTTTCCCAGCGATGCCAGGCGGGAAGCCCAAGAAAAGCATCCCCACCCATCAGCAGGCACAGTGCTGTGTCTTTCCCTAGTTCCTGCTCCAGCGAAAGCAGGGTATCGATGGTGTAGGAAGGCTGACGTTGTTCTGCGTGACGGCGGATTTCCAGGTCATCACCGCGAAACAGCGGATTGCCGTCGATAGCCAGATCTACCATGGCAAGACGATCCGCGGCAGGTGTAGAAGATTGCGGACGATGTGGCGGGCTCGCCGTGGGAATAAAGCGGACTTCGGCCAGACTCAGCGCATCCGCCAATTCCTGTGCCATGCGCAGGTGGCCGAAATGGATGGGGTCGAAGGCCCCACCCAGAATGCCGAGCAGCTGCAACTAAGCTCGAACCTCGCCGTTGCCCAGCACAATATATTTCAGACTGGTGAGCCCTTCCAGGCCGACCGGGCCTCGTGCATGCAGCTTGTCCGTGGAAATGCCGATCTCGGCACCCAGACCGTATTCGAAGCCGTCGGCGAAACGCGTGGACGCATTGACCATGACCGAGCTGGAATCCACTTCGCGCAGGAAGCGACGCGCCTTGGTGTAATTCTCGGTCACGATGGCGTCGGTGTGCTGGGACGAGTACTTGTTGATGTGCTCGATCGCCTCATCCAGCCCGGCAACGACCTTGACCGAAATAATGGCGGCCAGGTATTCCGTGTAAAAATCCTCTTCCGTCGCTGCTTTTGCCTGCGGCACCAGCTTGCGGGTTTCTTCGCAGCCGCGGATTTCCACCCCTTTGCTGATCAGCATGGCGGCTAGTTCCGGCAACGCCCTGTCGGCGATGCTTCTGGCAATCAGCAGCGATTCCGCCGTGTTGCAGGTACCCAGGCGCTGCGTCTTGGCGTTCTCCACGATGCGCATGGCCTTGGCGAGATCGGCCTCGTCGTCCACGTAGACATGGCAGTTGCCGTCCAGATGCTTGATGACAGGAATGCGCGCTTCACCAGAAATGCGCTCGATCAAGCCCTTGCCGCCGCGCGGTACGATGACATCCACATATTCCTTCATGGTGATCAATTCGCCCACGGCAGCACGATCCGTGGTTTCCACCACCTGCACGGCTGCTGCGGGCAACCCTGTGGCTTTCAGACCTTCGTGTACCAGTGCTGCCAATGCGCGGTTGCACTGGATGGATTCCGAGCCGCCGCGCAGGATGGCGGCATTGCCCGATTTCAGGCAGAGGCCGGCCGCATCGACGGTGACATTGGGACGCGCCTCGTAAATGATGCCGATGACACCCAGCGGCACGCGCATTTTGCCGACCTGGATGCCGGAAGGGCGGTACTTGAGATCGGAAATTTCGCCGATGGGGTCGGGCAGGGCGGCGATCTGTTCCAGACCTTCGGCCATGGCGTCTACCGATTTTTCGCTTAACGCGAGACGGTCCAGCATGGCGCTATCCATACCGTTTTTCCGTGCCGTTTCCAGATCAGCCTGGTTAGCTTTGAGCAACGCCGTTTTCTCACGACGGATAGCCTGGGCAATGGTGGTCAGTGCCAGATTCTTGGCGCGCGTGTCAGCCTTGGCGGTCTCGCGCGAAGCTGCGCGTGCCGCCTGGCCAAGCTGTTGCATGTAAGCTTTGATATCCATAGTTTTTTCAGCGGGAATGTTCATCAGTGTGTCCTCGAGCGACTGCCAATTTTAGCCAATCCAAAGCACAACCGGGAAATTTCCAGCCAGGCATCGGCCTGCATCAACCCCTTGGCGGTTTTATCGATCTCAGACAACTTTACCAGCGCCGCCTGCAACTGGCGCAGGCTCATGCGGGACAGCGCGCGTTTCGTCAGTGCCTGGCGGTCACCGTAAATGCGTGCCGCTTGCATCGCTGCAGCAACATTCTCACCGCGTGACTCGGCCTGCTTTACGCGGACAAGAGGACGCAGCACCCACATCAAGGGGTTCATGACAGCGACCGGCTGAGCACCTTCGTCCTGCAGGCCCTGCAGGATACGCACGGTACGCTCGACATCGCCGGCCAGTACGGCTTCCCCCAGCTGGAAAGCATCATAGCGTGACACATTGAGTACCGCCTCCCGTATCTGTTCGCCCGACAATGGTCCGGGAGGATAAAGCAAACCCAGTTTCTGGATTTCCTGATGTGCCGCCAGCAGGTTGCCTTCGACCTGATGCGCCATGAATTCCAGCGTCTCGGAATCCGTCTGCTGGCCTTGTAAAGCTAATCGCTGCGAAATCCACTGCGGCAACCGGCTGGCTTCGACTTCTTCCAGAGTCAGCAGCACGCCGGCCTGTTCGAGAGTGGAGAACCACGTACTGTTCCTGCCATCGCGATCGAGTGTCGGGAGAATAATCACCACAACGGTATCGAGCATGGGCTGCTCGGCCAGTTCCTGCAAAGCCTTGCTGCCTTCAGTACCGGGCTTGCCGGAAGGAATGCTGAGTTCCAGCAGGCGGCGGCTGGCAAAAAGCGATGTGGCCTGGCCGTATGCCTTTAGCTGCTGCCAGTTGAAATTGCGCTCAACGCTGAAGCTCGTGCGCTCATCAAAGCCTTGCTGCAGCGCGACAGCACGCAGCAAGTCCAGGCATTCGCGCTGCGCCAGGGGTTCATCTCCAGCCAGCACATAGAGCGGTCGCAGGCTATTTTCCAGATGCTGCGGTAGCTGCTGGGGCGCAAGACGCATAAGCTATGCGGAAGGTTTTTGCGCGGCCGTAAGGCGGCGCATGATTTCCCGCACGGCATCTGACTGCATATCTTGTCTAAGGCGGGCTTCTTCGTAGGATTTGGCCAGTACCTGGGTGTCGTCATAGGAAAAGTCGCGCCGGCCTTCCACAGTCTGCACTGGCCCCCAGACTGCATTGGCGGCATTCTTGATGCGGAAATTCAGGTTGTAGATCAGTTCATACTCGGTAACCCGACCGCGGCCGCTCAAGGATAGAATGCGTTTGTCATACACTTCGCTCATGATATCCAGCAGCAGGTCGGCTTTTTCAGGGTCGTTGACGATAGCCACGCCATTGACATCCAGCGCCTTGCGCAAATCACGGGAGACCGTATAGTTTGGGCCCTGGATGAAGATGGTCTTGAAAGACAGATCCGCCTTGCCGCGCATTTCGAAGCCACAGCCTGAAAGCAGGAGCATGCTGGCCATGCCAGCGACCAGCAAGGATTTGACGGCAACCGCGTGCAGCATCTGCATATTTACCCCACCACAATATTGACGAGCTTGTTCGGCACCACGATGATTTTACGCACACTGGCGCCATCTTCCAGAAATTTCTGAACGAAAGGCTGGGCTACTGCCTGCTGCTCGATGGCGGCTTTGTCGGCACTGCGCGATACAGTAATGCTGCCGCGCAATTTGCCATTCACCTGCACCACGAGCTCGAGTTCGTCCTGGACCATGGCCGATTCGGCCGGTTCCGGCCAGGCTGCATCCAGGATATCCTGACCATAGCCAAGCTCTTGCCATAGCGTCTGGGTAATGTGTGGTGCAATAGGCGAGAGCAGGCGTAGCAGGATGGCAAAGCCCTCATGCGCTACTGGCCGCCAGCCGTTATCCTTGGGCAGTTTTTCCAGTGCATTGAGCATCTTCATGGCGGCCGAAGCGACGGTGTTGAACTGCTGGCGCTCCAGGTCATAATTGGCCTGCTTGAGCGTGACGTGAACCTCACGGCGGACATTGGCCAGCGGCGTTTCCAGTTTGTCCGGCAGCTCCGCCTTAGCCTCGGTAGAAAGCATATGGCCAAACGACCAGACGCGCCGCAGGAAGCGGTGCGAGCCTTCGACGCCGCTGTCCGACCAATCCAGGGTCTGTTCTGGCGGTGAAGCAAACATCATGAAAAAGCGGGCCGTATCGGCGCCGTATTGCTCGATCAGCGATTGCGGATCGACGCCGTTGCGCTTGGATTTGGACATGGTGCCCATGCCCTGGAAATCCACCGGCTGACCGTCCTTGAGCGCCTTGGCACCAATAATCCGACCGTTTTCGTCGTGCTGCAGCTCGACTTCCTCGGGGGCGAAATACTCGATGCCGCCCTTGTCAGTACGGCGCGAGAAGATGTGGTTGAGCACCATGCCCTGCGTCAGCAAATTGCTGAACGGTTCATCGTAATTGACCAGCTTCAGGTCACGCATGACCTTGCTCCAGAAGCGCGAATAGAGCAGGTGCAGAATGGCATGCTCGATGCCACCGATATACTGATCCACCGGCATCCAGTAGTTGGTCTGCTGGTCGACCATGGCGTCACTCTTGAAGCCGCTGGCATAGCGTGCGTAGTACCAGCTGGAATCGACGAAGGT
>DASTRT010000240.1:0-3672 GCA_035761085.1 Methylophilaceae bacterium | reverse complement strand
CTTCCAACACTTCGCCGACCTTGGCCGGTACTTCCGGCTTGAACGGTACCAGTCCTAGACGATCCAGGATATCCTGCTCCATATCGTCTGACTTGGGCAAAGGCAGCTGATGCACATGGAATTCCTGTCCATCGTTGACCGCTTTTACCTCTACCGACGAGGCCTGAGATCCTCGCTGCAACAGCATCCACCGTACATCCTGCCAGCTCTGCACGGGTTCGCCATTGATCGACTGGATGAGTTCACCCGACTTCATGCTGGCTTGAGCAGCGGGTGTTCCCGGCGCGACTTCGCCCAGTATGGGCTTCAGCCCGGTTATTCCCTGCATGAATAGCAGCCAGTAGATCAGGACGGCCAGCAGCAGGTTCGATAAAGGGCCGGCGAGCACAATGGCCATGCGCTTCCAGACTGCCTGGCGATTGAAGGCGCGGGGTAGATCGGCCTCGGGGATTTGGACTTCTGGTGTCTCCCGCTCATCCAGCATCTTGACGTAACCACCCAGCGGAAAGGCAGCAATGATGAACTCTGTCTGGTCCTTGCCGAGAATTTTCGTGTAAAGCGGCTTGCCGAAGCCGATCGAGAACCGCAAGACCTTGACGCCGAACCAGCGGGCAACCTGAAAGTGGCCGAATTCGTGAACGGTGATCAGCACGCCCAGCGTGACCAGGAAAGCGAGCAAGGTTGTCATCCGCTCACCTTGGTCCATTCAAGCGCAGCCTCACGGGCTGCTTTATCGGCGTCTATGACGTTTTCCAGCGTGTCAGCAGAGGGGATATGCGCTTCCTGCAGCACGGCTTCGATCAGCCGGGGAATGTCCATGAAACCGATCTTGCGTTCGAGGAAGGCAGCAACGGCAACTTCGTTGGCTGCATTGAGGATGGCCGGCGCAGTGTCACCGTGCTTCAGTGCATCATAAGCCAGCCGCAAACAGGGAAACCGGCCCACGTCAGGAGCCTCGAAATCGAGCCGCGCTACCTTCATCAGATCCAGGGCGCTGACGCCGCTATCCAGCCGGTCTGGATACCCCAAGGCGTAGGCAATTGGTGTGCGCATATCAGGGTTGCCCAACTGTGCCAGCACTGAGCCGTCAACATACTCCACCATTGAATGGATCACGCTCTGCGGATGCACTACCACCTCGATCTGTTCGGGTGCCGCATTGAACAGCCAGTGCGCTTCTATCACTTCCAGACCCTTGTTCATCAGAGTGGCGGAATCGATGGTGATTTTAGGGCCCATGACCCAGTTCGGATGGTTGAGAGCCTGCTCGCAAGTCACCGACTGCAATTCGAGTTCACTCCAGGTGCGGAACGGGCCGCCCGAGGCGGTGAGTAGGATGCGACGAACGCCTCCATCGGCAAGTTTCTCGCAGCCCCGTGCAGGCATGACCTGGAAAATGGCGTTGTGCTCGCTATCGATGGGTAGCAGGGTTGCATGGCCCTCTTCCACCGCCTGCATGAACAGGCTACCGGACATGACCAGCGTTTCCTTATTAGCGAGCAGAATGCGCTTGCCGGCACGGGCGGCAGCCAAAGCCGGACGCAAACCTGCCGCGCCGACGATCGCAGCCATTACGGCATCCACCTCAGGGTGCGCAGCAATCGATTCGAGTGCTGCCATGCCGCACAATACCTGCGTATCACTGCCGGCCGCTTGCAGCTTGTGCGTCAAAAGCTCAGCAGCATCAGGGTCCAGCATGACGGCATATACGGGTTCGAATTCGATGCACTGCGTCAGCAATGTATCGACGCTGGAATGCGCTGTTAGCGCATAAGCCCGAAAACGTTGCGGATGGCGCGCGATGACATCGAGCGTATGCTTGCCTATGGTGCCGGTAGCACCAAAAATGGCGACATTCTGCTGATCAGACATAAAGCATCAGGGTCGCGTAATAAATCGGGAAATAAATGAAGAATGCTGCCAGCGGCAGGCTGGAGGTCAGGCCATCGATGCGGTCCAGCATACCGCCGTGGCCTGGCAGCAGGTTGCTGCTGTCCTTGACGCTGGCTTGCCGCTTCATCAGCGACTCAAGCAAATCACCCATGATGCTGAGAACGGTGATACCCCACATTCCGGCAATGAGCCAGTAATCGAAACCAAAGACCAGACACAACAGCAACCCATAAATGCTGACTGCCAGCCAGGCGCCAATAACGCCTTCCCAGGTTTTGCCCGGGCTGATAAGTGGTGCCAGCTTGTGTTTGCCGAATCGTTTTCCGGAAAAATAGGCAGCGGTATCTGCGATCCAGATGACGCCCATCAGTCCAAGCAACAAGCGCGGATCGACATTACGCAGGCTGACCAGGGCTAGCCACAAGGGCAGCAGGACAAGCCATCCGGCAAGCGCCATCATCAAACGGCTATTAAGCTTGTATCGGGTAATCAGCCAGATTGGACTCACGATCAGCCAGAATGCCGTAGCAGCAAGGATGCCCCAGAACAGAACCAGCGGCCGAAGAAAGCCGAGCCCGACCAGGTCGGCGAAAACCAGGAAACCGCCTGCCAACAGGGAAATTGCGACATACACATTACGTGAAGGTGCCGAAAGCCGGGCCAATCCAGCCCATTCCCAGAGGCCGATCAGTACGATGACCAGTGTCAGCAATGTCCAGTAGCGGTCCGGCAGCAGGAACAGGGCCAGCAGAAAGGCTGCCGCCAGGCCAAAAGAAGTCAGCAAGCGGGTTTTAAGCATCCTGGGTTTCCACCAACTGTTCGCTGGTACGGCCGAAGCGGCGTTCGCGCTTCTGGTAGGATTTGATAGCCTGGCGGAACGCGGCTTCGTTGAAATCCGGCCACAGCGTATCAGTGAAGTAGAGCTCGCTGTAAGCTAGCTGCCACAACAGGAAATTGCTGATGCGCTGCTCACCGCCTGTGCGGATGAACAGATCCGGCTCTGGCGCATAATGCATCGACAGATACGGGGTAATGTCCTGCTCGTCAAAATTGCCGGCCAGCTCGGGCTTGGCTTGCAACATGCGGTTCATGGCCTGCAACATGTCCCAGCGGCCACCATAATTGGCGGCAATGGTCAGCACCAGTCCCGTATTATCCTGAGTCATGGCCTCGGCCTCGTCGATCTTGGCGCATAGTGCTGCATCAAATTGCGAGCGGTCGCCGATCATGATGAGACGGATATTGTTTTCGTGCAGCTTGATGACTTCCTTTTTCAGGGCTTCCATGAAGAGCCCCATGAGGAAGGACACCTCTTCGGGTGGGCGACGCCAGTTTTCGCTGCTGAAGGCAAACAAGGTGAGATATTCCACGCCAAGCGTGGCGCATTGCTTCACCATGTCGCGGACAATTTCCACACCGCGCTTGTGCCCGGCGACTCTGGGAAGGAGCCGCTTCTTGGCCCAGCGGCCGTTACCATCCATGATCACGGCAATGTGACGTGGAATGGCGCCTGATTCAGGAATGGATCGTGTAGAACTCGTGAAGATTGCCAATTAGTGCCCCATCGGAGTTGAGAAGATTAAGGCGATGGGAGGGAATGAATCCATATACCTTATACAGCCATGATCTCGGCTTCTTTGGTTTGCAATAACTTGTCCACATCGGCGACATATCTGTCGGTCAGTTTCTGGACTTCTTCCTGTGCGCGACGTTCGTCGTCTTCGCTGATCTCCTTGTCCTTGACCAGCTTCTTGAGTGCGTCATTGGCATCGCGCCTTA
>DASTRT010000239.1:0-4155 GCA_035761085.1 Methylophilaceae bacterium | reverse complement strand
CACCGATTTCGCCAACCTGGGCGTGTATGCCCGCCTGCTCGCGGATGATCAGGATGCCGGGAATCTGCTTCACTTCGAAGTAATCGCTGATCTCAGGATCGGTTTCGGTGTTTACCATACCGAACACGATGTCCGGGTTCTTATCGGCAGCGGCCTCGAAGGTAGGCGTGAAGGCCACGCAGGGATCGCACCACGGGGCCCAGAAATCCACGATGACAAACTTGTTATTCTCGATGGTTTCCTTGAAGTTTGCCTTGGTGAGTGCAACAACAGCCATGATGCGAAATCCTGATAAATGGTTGAGGCGCTATTCTAGCAGCATTCGCTGCGCTTACGCTTAGGCGACCGGCTGGCCCCAGCTGCCCTTGAAAAACAGTTCGCCGAGTTCACGGCGCTGGCGAGGTGCCTCTTCGCGCTCCTTCACTTCGCCCTGCAGCGTAGCGACATCAGCGGGATAACCGACGGCGATCATAGCCATGAGCGCGAACTGTTCGGGGATGTTGAAGGCTGCGCGCGTCTTCTCGACATCGAAGCCGCCCATCTGATGCGCCATCAACCCCATGGAAGCAGCCTGCAGACAGAGGTTTTCCGAGGCGGCGCCGGTGTCGTACTGCCCCCAGCGATTGGGTGTGCCGTTGTGGTTGAACAGGCTATCAGCCGCGGCCACCAGCAGCAGCGGTGCATCCTTGACCCAGGCCTGGTTACCCGGCGCCAGGCAGTTGAAGGCTTTCTCCCAATTCGCGGTATCGGTGTGGCGATTCCACACGATGAAGCGCCAGGGCTGGTCGCCATAACAGGAAGGCGCCCAGCGGGCAGCCTCCAGCAAGGCGATGATGTTTTGCTCACTGATCGGCTTGTTGGCGTCGTAGGCCCGACCGCTCCAGCGGTTGGCGATGGTACCGTCGATGGGCACACGGGTAATGGCGGGTTTTTTCATGATTTAAATCCCAAAAAAGATTATGGCGACAGATTCCTTCTGCATTGAAGATGCTAACGCGGCGGCGAGCGAAAAGCGACGAAGACAGTACATATCAGTACGGCGAGGAGCTTTGCAGCGACGCCAACAAAGTTAGGACTTCAATGAAGATGGAATCATAGTGTTGGGTAATCCGTATACCCCTCCGCTCCACCGCCATAGAACTTGCTCTGGTCCGGCGTGTTCAGCGGCGCATCCTTCTCGAATCGCTCGACCAGGTCAGGGTTGGCAATATACAGCGCGCCGAAGGCAACCAGATCGGCATGCCCCTCTGCAATTGCGGCATTGGCCCGCGCCTTGTCGTAGCCCTGATTTGCCATATAGAGACCTGTGAAATTGCGCCGCAGCTCGACGAAATCGAAGGGCACGCTTTCCACGCCCCCCATGCCGCCTTCCACCACGTGCAGGTAGGCCAGGCCAAATTCACTGAGCTCACGCGCAACGTGATCGAACAGCAGCTGCGGATCGGTGTCGCTGATGTCATTGAATGGGTTGGTGGGTGAGATACGCACGCCGACACGTTCGGAATCAATCGCTCCTGTCACACCTTCCAGTACCTCTCGCAGCAGCCGCGTGCGATTGGCGATGCTGCCGCCATAGTTGTCCAGCCGGCGGTTGGTACCGTTGCGCAGGAACTGGTCGAGCAGGTAACCGTTGGCCGCATGGATTTCCACGCCGTCAAAACCGGCTTCGATGGCGTTCTTGGTCGCCTGCACATAGTCGGCCACGATGCCCGGCAGCTCATCTGCCGACAGTTCGCGTGGCGTTACGAAATCCTGCAGGCCCTGATAAGTAAAGGCCTGACCCGCCGGCTTGATGGCGGAGGGCGCAACTGGCAGCGCATTGTTGGGCAGCAAGGAGGGGTGCGAAATACGGCCGACGTGCCATAACTGACAGAAAATTCTGCCGCCACGTGCGTGCACGGCCTGGGTCACTTTTTTCCAGCCTTCCACCTGTTCCTTGCTGTGAATGCCCGGTGTGGCCGGGTAGCCGTGACCCATTTCGGAAATTGGGGTCGCCTCGGTGATGATGAGGCCGGCAGAGGCGCGCTGTTCGTAATACAGCGCATTGAGATCGGTGGGTACATTGCCCTGACCCGCGCGATTACGGGTCAGTGGCGCCATGACGATGCGGTTGCGCAGTTCGATATTGCCTACTTCGATCGGGGTAAACAGGTCGGTCATAAGTTTCCTTTTACTGGATTTCGTCAAATATCATTTCTTGTCAGCGGGCTTACCGGGATCTACGCGCACACCTTCGATAAGCAGCGTGATGTCCACTTCATTGCCTACCGGCGCATTGGGTTTATCCATCCAGGTGAAGCCGTAATCGGAGGCCTTGAGCGAGGTTTTCGCCTCGATGCCGGTGCGGTAGCCGCCCCAGGGGTCGGTGGCGAAGCCCAATATCTTGAACGGGAATGAAATTTCCTTGGTAACGCCATGCAGTGTGAACTTGCCGGTCAGGATGCCCTCATTGGCGCCGGTCGCCTTGACGTTGGTGCTGACGAAGCGGGCTTCACCGAAGCGGTGGGCGTCCAGGTATTCCTCCTTGCTGATGTGCTCGTCGCGCTTGGCATTGCTGGTGTTCACGCTGAGCACATTGATATGCGCATCAACGCTGGAGTTGGCCAGGTTGTCGCGGTCGATCGCCAGCGTGCCGGTGACATCCGGGAAGGTGCCGGAGGTCTTGGAAGCGACGTGGCGTATGGTCCAGTTGACGAAGCTGTGGGCATTGTCGATCTTGTAGGTTTCCTGCTGGGCATGGGCCAGACCGGAAACGAGCATGAGTCCAATAGCGATGGACGAAACTTTCATGAACCACTCCTTGGTGATTGTATAACCGGATAACGAGCGAAGCTCAGGCTCATCATTTTAATGCGTATTGCCCGCTGCGCTAGCGGTATTGCCCTGCGGCAGGTCGAAAATCAGCACCTCGGCATCCTGAACCGCTTCGACACGGATCAGCGCTTCCATCTCTACCATGGCGGCATCGCCGGCCTCGAGCACCTCTTCGCCCTGGGTCGTGCCACCTAGCCTGACACTGCCGCGTGCCACCTGCAAAAACAGGGCACGGCCTGCCAGCGCTTCATAGGGCAGCGACTGCCCCTGTTGCAGCAGTGCGGCGTATAGCGCGATATCCTGATGAATATTCAGAGAGCCATCGCGACCGTCATGCGAGGCGATCAGGCACCAGCGGCCCTGCTTGCGTGCATCCTCGAAATGCTTGTCCTCGTATCCCGGGTGGATATTGATGCGCTCCGGCAGTATCCAGATCTGCAACAGATGGGCCGAATGGCTGTCCGAGGCATTGTATTCGCTATGCACGATACCGGAGCCCGCGGTCATGCGCTGCACGTCGCCGCGGCGAATGACGGAACCGTTGCCCAGGCTATCTTCATGCCGCAGCTCGCCATCCAGCATGTAGGTGATGATCTCCATGTCGTTGTGCGGGTGCATGCCGAAGCCGCGGCCCGGCGCTATGACATCCTCATTGATGACCCGCAGGACGGAGTAACCCATGTAGCGCGGGTCATGATAGTGCGCGAAAGAAAAGGTGTGGTAACTATCCAGCCAGCCATGATGGGCATGGCCACGCTCCTGGGATTTTCTCAGCTTGATCATCGGTATCTCTTCAAAAAAACGGTAGGATGCAGCAGCTACAAAACTATTGCGCGGGCTGCCGGTAGTCAAGGCCGTGACACACGTATAGGCTTATACTTCTTTCGTTTGGTTCCATGACAGTCACGATGCACGAACCCATAACGCCACTCTATCTTACCAGCGACATACGCAGACTCGAGCAGACGGAAGCCGGCGGAAGTCTGATGGCCAAGGCCGGCCAGGCGCTGGCCACCCTCGCCATGGAGATTGCAGAGAGCGATGATCCCATCCTGATTATCGCAGGCCCCGGCAATAACGGCGGCGATGCGCTGGTCGCCGCGCGGCACCTGAAACAGCATTGGCAACAAGTCATCGTAGTGTTGGTGGGTGACCCGAAGAAACTACCCGCTGATGCCGCTCAGGCGTATCAAGCCTGGCTGGCAGTCGGCGGCAGCTGCCGTGACGCCATTCCCGAAAACACCCGCTTCAGCCTCGCCATTGACGGGCTGTTCGGCATCGGCCTGCAACGGCCGCTGGAAGGCCGTTTTGCCGAGCTGGTCAAGCAGATCAATCAGTTAC
>DASTRT010000238.1:0-4715 GCA_035761085.1 Methylophilaceae bacterium | reverse complement strand
GTAATTGAGCACTTGGTTGGGCGGGTCGTAGGACATGGCCACGGCCACGATCTCGAAACCCTTGTCGTGGTACTGGTTGTAAGTCTTCACCAACTGCGGCATTTCAGCGATGCAGCCCGGGCAGTCGGTCGCCCAGAAATTCACCAGTACGACCTTGCCGCGCAGGTCAGTCATGCGGATATTCTTGCCCTCCAGCGTGACGAAGGTCACATCCGGCGCCTGCGTCTTCTGCATCAGGGTGAAGGCCAGTCCGCCAAGCAGTGCGAGGATGATAATCGGGATGAGCAGCCTTGGGCTCTTGAGTAAAGCGGTGATTTTTTTCATGGTCTTGTCTTCAGAGAGTACGAATTGTGGTGCTTTTCGCGGCTTTTGTCACGATGGCAGGAATCGCGCGGGAACCAGCTTGTTAGCCACATGTCCCAGTTGCCTCTGCGATTCGCCGCAAAGGAGTATCCATACACCGATTGGGGCTGAATAGCTGAGACCCTGCATGATACAATTTATCAATTTAGCCGTGACCCATTCATGACCGTCAGACTACGCGAAATACCCTATAACTACACCTCCTTCTCTGACCGCGAAATCGTCATTCGATTCCTCGGCGAGGAGATCTGGAATGTACTGGAAGAGCTCCGTGGCGTCCGCAAGACCGGCCGTTCGGCGCGCATGCTGTTCGAGGTGCTGGGTGATATCTGGGTGGTCTCGCGCAATCCTTATCTGCAGGACGACCTGCTGGCCAACAAGAAGCGGCGCCAGGCGCTGATCGACGCACTGCATCATCGTATCAAGGCGATCGAGGAGCGCAGCAATGGCAACGCCAAGGTACTCAAACTGGTCGTGGCCGCTCGGCAGGCCGTAACCGCTTTCGAGAACGAGTTTCGCCATACGGAAAATCTGCGCCGCAAGGTCATGGCCAGGCTCGGCCGCATAACGCGCAAGGACAACATCCAGTTCGATGGTCTGGCTCGCGTGTCGCATGTCACCGACGCAACTGACTGGCGTATCGAATATCCCTTCGTGGTCATCAATCCGGATACCGAGGAAGAGGTCGCGCCCATTGTCGCTGCCTGTATCGAGTTAGGGCTCACTATCATCCCGCGCGGCGGTGGTACTGGTTATACCGGTGGCGCCATCCCCCTGACCAAGTTGTCGGCGGTGATCAATACCGAGAAGCTGGATCACTACGGTTCGGTGGAAGAACACCTGCTGCCCGGCGTTGCGCACCCAGTGCCGACTATCCGATGTGGTGCTGGCGTCGTGACGCGCCGCGTCATGGATGCTGCCAGCGAAGCCGGTCTGGAATTCGCAGTGGACCCGACCTCGGCTGACGCTTCCTGCATCGGCGGCAACGTTGCCATGAATGCTGGCGGCAAGAAGGCCGTGCTGTGGGGAACCGCATTGGATAACCTCGCCTCCTGGCGCATGGTAACCCCGGACGCGACTTGGCTCGAAGTCGAACGGCTAGACCACAACTTGGGCAAGATTCACGACGTGGCGATGGCGCGTTTCCGCATCACGCGTTACGAAGCCGACGGCAAGACCTTGCGGGGCGAGCCGGAGATTCTCGAAATCCCGGGCGCCAATTTCCGCAAGACCGGCCTCGGCAAGGACGTGACCGACAAGTTTCTATCGGGCCTGCCGGGCGTGCAGAAGGAAGGCTGTGACGGCCTCATTACCTCGGCCACTTTCATCCTGCACCGCATGCCCAAGCATGTACGCACCGTCTGCCTGGAATTTTTCGGCCAGGTTGCACTGGCGGTGCCTGCCATCGTGGAGATCAAGGATTACCTTGATGCGCACCCGAGCACGCTGCTGGCCGGGCTCGAGCATCTGGACGAGCGCTACCTGAAGGCGGTCGGCTATGCGACCAAGGCCAACCGTGCCGAGCGGCCGAAGATGGTGCTGATCGCCGATATCGCCAGCGACGACGAAAACGCTGTGGGCGATGCCGCTTCGAAGATCGTGCGTCTGGCCAATGCGCGCGGCGGTGAAGGCTTTATTGCCGTCTCGGCCGATGCCCGCAAGAAGTTCTGGCTGGACCGCGCCCGTACCGCTGCCATCGCCGCCCACACCAACGCCTTCAAGATCAACGAGGACGTGGTGATTCCGCTGCCGCGACTGGGCGATTATTCGGACGGCATCGAACGCATCAACATCGAGCTTTCCATCAAGAACAAGCTCAAGCTGGCGCATGCGCTGGAAGAATTCCTGTCGGGTGACCTGCCGTTGCTCGAGGATGAGGACACCCAGGCCGATCCGGAAATGCTGGTGGTCAAGCGCGAACAGGCGCTGGAGCTGGTGCGCCAGCTGCAGGAGCTTTGGGGCAACATCCTGGTCAACCTGGATGAGCCTCTGTCGGTGCTTGGTGACGGCTATGCCGAGATCAAGGCTGACAACATCTTCCGCGCCGTACAGTCGCACCAGATTCGCGTTTCCTGGAAGCGCGAGCTCAAGCAGCCGCTGCACCGGATTTTTACCGGGCGCGAATATGCACGCATTCTTGAGCGCCTGGACGAAATCCACCAGGAGGTGCTCAAGGGCCGGGTGTTTGTCGCGCTGCACATGCATGCCGGCGACGGCAACGTGCACACGAATATTCCGGTGAATTCGGACGACTACGCCATGCTGCAGGAAGCCAACAATGCCGTGGCCCGCATTATGGAGTTGGCGACCAGCCTGGGTGGCGTGATTTCAGGCGAGCACGGGATCGGTATTACCAAGATGGAATACCTGGATCCGGCATCGATCAACACTTTCGCCAAGTACAAGGAGAAAGTAGACCCTGAAGGCCGCTTCAACAAGGGCAAGCTCATGGCAGGAGGCGACTTGCGCTATGCCTACACGCCGTCGTTCTCGTTGCTGGAAGCCGAGTCCATCATCATGGAGCAGTCAGCTATCGGCGAGATTGCCGATTCGATCAAGGACTGCCTGCGCTGCGGCAAGTGCAAACCGGTCTGCGCTACCCACGTGCCGCGTTCCAACCTCCTCTACAGCCCGCGCAACAAGATTCTCGGCACTTCGCTGCTGATCGAGGCCTTCCTCTATGAGGAGCAGACTCGCCGTGGCGTTTCGCTGCAGCACTTTGACGAGTTCAATGACGTGGCCGACCATTGCACGGTCTGCCACAAGTGCGTGAATCCGTGCCCGGTCGATATCGACTTCGGTGATGTCTCGGTTGCCATGAAGAACTTCCTGCGCGAGCAGGGCAAGCGCAACTTCAGTCCCGGTACGGCGGCGGGTATGGCTTTCCTTACGGCCAAGGACCCAGCCACCATCAAGGCCATGCGCCTGGGCATGATGCAGATTGGCTTCAAGGCACAGCGCTTCGCTTCGAAACTGTTTAACAAGCTGCCGGTGACGAAGTACCTGAAGCGCAAGCCGCCGGCAACTGTTGGTACGCCTTCAATTACGACGCAGGTCATCCATTTCATGAACCGGCCTATGCCGAAAGCGCTGCCACGCCGCACGTCTCGTGCCCTGCTGGGCATTGAGGACGACACCATCGTGCCGGTCATCCGCAACCCGCAGAAGACCACCGACGATTCGGATGCCGTTTTCTACTTCCCGGGCTGCGGTTCTGAGCGCCTGTTCTCGACCGTGGGGATTGCCACTCAGGCCATGCTGTATGAGACCGGTGCGATTACCGTGCTGCCTCCGGGCTATCTGTGCTGCGGCTATCCGCAGACCGCCAGCGGTAACCATGACAAGGGCAGCCAGATCACGGCGGAAAACCGCGTGCTATTCCATCGCGTCGCCAATACGCTCAATTACCTCGATATCAAGACAGTGATCGTATCGTGCGGTACCTGCATGGATCAGCTCATGAAGTATGAATTCGAGAAAATTTTCCCTGGCTGCCGCCTGCTCGACATTCACGAATACCTCATGGAAAAGGGTCTCAAGCTCGAGGGCGTGACCGGCGTTCGCTACATGTACCACGACCCCTGCCATACGCCGATGAAGACCTACGCGCCGCTCAAGGTGACCAACGCCCTGATGGGCCAGGAAGTCGCGCTGAACGAACGCTGCTGCGGCGAATCGGGTACTTTCGCTGTCGGCCGGCCGGATATTGCCACACAGGTCAAGAAGCGCAAGCAGGAGGAGCTGGAAAAAGGCATGAAGAAGCTGGGCCTGACGCCGGGTGCGCCGGAGCAGGAGGTCAAGATCCTCACGTCATGCCCGTCGTGTCTGCAGGGTCTGTCACGCTACAGCGATGATACGGGGATTGATGCCGACTACATCGTGGTCGAGATGGCCAAGCACATCCTCGGTGAGAACTGGCTGGATGATTATGTCCAGAAGGCGAATCACGGGGGGATAGAGAAGGTGTTGCTGTATCCTGATATTAGTAGTTCGTCTTTCCGGGCTTGACCCGGAATCCACAAAGCCCGCGAAAGCGGGCTTTGCTTTTCTGCTGACGCTTTCTCCAGCTTGTGAGGTGAGTGTCGGTCTCGCCCGACTGGCGACCCGATTTCTTTTGCTCAGCCAAAAGAAATTGGGGAAAGAAAAGGCTGCCCCCTGCCGCTTATTTCCTTTGCCTCAGCGCCTCATCTGGGGCGGCTTGCGCAACGCGCCCTGGCAGACTACACAAACCGGAGTCTGCTGCGGAGCTTGAACGGTGCGCGCCGCTAATCCCAGCTGACGCTCGATGCAAAGGCGCGGCACAGGGGAAGGGTAAACCACCTCAAGTTCGTCATTCCAGCGAAAGCTGGAAT
>DASTRT010000237.1:0-6652 GCA_035761085.1 Methylophilaceae bacterium | reverse complement strand
GGGATCGATAGGTACCTTGCGCATATGGACCAGCAGGATCTGCTCGCGGCCGCGGATATCGGGGAGGCCGACCATTACCTGGCGGTCGAAACGGCCGGGGCGCAGCAAGGCCTTGTCCAGCACGTCGGCACGGTTGGTCGCGGCGATGACGATGACGCCGGAATTGGCTTCAAAGCCGTCCATCTCGACCAGCAGCTGGTTCAGCGTCTGTTCGCGTTCGTCATTGCCGCCGCCGGTACCGGCGCCGCGATGACGGCCCACGGCGTCGATTTCATCGATGAAGATGATGCAAGGCGAATTCTTCTTGGCCTGCTCGAACATGTCGCGTACGCGCGCCGCACCCACGCCGACGAACATTTCGACGAAGTCGGAACCGGAGATGGTGAAGAACGGTACCTTGGCTTCGCCGGCAATCGCCTTGGCGAGCAGCGTCTTGCCGGTACCCGGAGGGCCGACCATGAGCACGCCGCGCGGAATGCGGCCGCCCAGCTTCTGGAACTTGCTCGGGTCGCGCAGGAATTCGACCAATTCGGCCACTTCTTCCTTGGCCTCGTCGCAGCCGGCGACGTCGGCGAAGGTAACCGGGTTCATGCTCTCATCTAGCTGGCGCGCCTTGCTCTTGCCGAACGAGAACGCACCGCCGCGGCCGCCGCCCTGCATCTGGCGCATGAAGAAGATCCAGACGCCAATCAGCAGAATCATGGGGAACCACGAAACGAAGATATTCATGAGCAGCGAGGGTTCTTCATCCGGCTTGGCCTCGACCGTCACGTTATTCTTGAGCAGGTCGGACACCAGCCATGGGTCAGATGGCGCGTAGGTGTTGAATTTCTTGCCGTCATTGGTCACGCCGCGCAGCACATGGCCGTCGATAGTGACCTTGGCGATGCGGCCCTGCTTCACCTCATCGATGAATTGCGAGTAAACCACCTGGCCGTCGGGGGCATTCTTCACGCCGAACTGATTGAATACAGTCATCAGCACGAGCGCCACGATAAGCCAGATAGCAATATTCTTTACTATGTTGTTCAAAGTCCCGTCCTTAATCTAAAGGGATTCAAGTCCATTCTAAACTTTATTAGCTTTGCTGCAATCACAAATGTTTACCTGCATTGGCGCTTGTCATGCCTTGCGCCCGAGCCCCAACAAATAAACTTCACTACTGCGGTCACGCGATGCTTTTGGTTTTCGCGTCACCACTTTTTCGAAATGGGCGCGCATGCTTTTTACGATTTCGTCGAAGCCTGATCCAGCGAAAACTTTGACCAGGAAATGCCCCCCCGGTTTCAGCCAATTGATACTAAAATCCAGCGCCAGTTCAGTGAGGTAGGCCGCCCTCGCTTGATCCACCACGCTTATGCCACTTATATTGGGGGCCATATCGGCGATTACAAGGTCGACTTGCCCGCCTTCCAGTTTTTTTTCCAGCTGCTGCAATACTTCTTCATCACGGAAATCGCCCTGGATGAAATCCACCCCCGCCATCGGCTGCATCTCCAACAGATCCAGCGCAATCACCCGTCCCCTGCCCTTGAGCCGCTGCACCGCAACTTGCGACCAGCTGCCGGGAGCGGCACCCAGATCGACAATGGTCATGCCCGGCTTGATCAGGTGATCCTTGTCGTCGATTTCCATGAGCTTGTAGGCGGCGCGGGCGCGATAGCCGTCGCGTTGTGCCCTTTTCACGAATTCGTCGCTGACGTGTTCCTGCATCCACGCCTTGCTGGTTGGCCTGCGCTTCATCTGTTAAACTGCCAGCCTTTCCGCATCACCGACTCACTATCACCGAACCCATGTCCCAGCTCAGCTCCAAACAGATCAGCCATCTTCGCGCCCTGGCTCACAACCTCAATCCGGTCGTCATGATCGGCAGCAATGGGCTGACGGAAAATGTGCTCAAGGAAATCGATACCAGCCTGAAGGCGCACGAGCTCATCAAGATCAAGGTGCAAGGCGACAGCCGCGAAGCCCGGCTGGCGATTCTGCAGCAGATTTGCGAGGGGACCGGAGCTGTGGCCGTGCATCATATCGGAAAACAATTGGTGATTTACCGCCAGGCGGAGCAGCCGAAAATCCAGCCCTGAATCAGCGGGCGCGCAATACCAGCGCAATGCCGAGCAGACATTCCAGCAGATAGGCAATACTGGCAATGCCATGCCAGGTACGGAATCTATCCGCAAACACACTATTCATCACATCCGCGCCCGCCTGCGCCTTGATGCCGGCAATTACCGGCTGAATACCGAAATGGCCGGCCAGCGTCAGCAGCAGCATCCCTACCACAATCCAGAAAAATCCCTGCTTGAATGCAGTCATGCCGAAGCGGGCGAAGCGATGAATCAATAGATAGGCCCCGCTGGCCATCCCTACATAGGCCACCAGCGTGAACATCTTGCCGGCGACCAGCCCTGCCAGCAAACTGGTAGGTATCACCCGGAACAGCGTGGGCGCTGCAATGCCGCCGATGGCCCATAACGCACCCGCCCACAGGGTGACGACGATCAGGGCCAGTTTGTCAGGCCAGCGGTTCATGCTTATATATACCGGACTTCCAGCACTTCATAACTGCGCAAGCCGCTGGGGGCCATGACTTCAGCAACATCACCCTCAGACTTGCCGATCAATGCCCGGGCAATCGGCGAACTGACCGAAATCTTGCCGCTCTTGATGTCCGCTTCATCGTCACCGACGATCTGATAAACAGCCGTATCGCCGCTGTCGAGATCCTCGACCTTGACGGTGGCACCAAACACGCAACGCCCCTCGGCATTGAGCGTCCTGGGATCAATGATCTGCGCATTGGCCAGTTTGGCCTCGATCTCGGCGATGCGACCTTCGATGAAGCTCTGGCGCTCCTTGGCGGCATCGTATTCCGCGTTTTCGGAAAGATCCCCCTGGGCGCGCGCCTCGGCAATCGCCTGGATGACGTTGGGGCGGTCGACGCTGCGCAGACGCTGCAGCTCTGCCTTGAGCAATTCGGCCCCCTGTACGGTTACCGGAATCTGATTCATATTGTTAAAACCTTTTTTATTTTGACGTTAAGCCAAGACTAAAAATAAAACCACACCTGGAACCAGGCGTGGTTTTTGTGAATATTGGTATCTTATTACTGACCGAGTTGCTGATGCAAGCTCTGCAGAGACTGAACTTCCAGCTCCTGAATGTGCGCCATGCCTATACAGGCGGCCTTGGCGCCGGCCAGGGTCGTATAGTAAGTTATCTTCTGCTGCAAGGCGTTACGCCGGATGGCGTAGGAGTCCTGTACCGCGCGCTTGTCCTCGACCACGTTGACGATGAAGCTGATTTCACCGTTCTTGATCATGTCGACAATATGCGGGCGGCCTTCTGCCACCTTATTCACCGGCGTAACCTTGAGGCCTGCTTCGGTGAGGGCACGGGCGGTTCCGCGGGTGGCGACCAGTTGGAAGCCGAGGTCAGCCAGGGCCTGCGCGATTTCGACCACTTTCTGGTGATCCTCGCGGCGCACACTGATGAACGCCCGGCCGGAGGATGGCAGTTTGGTGCCAGCTCCCAGCTGCGACTTCACAAAGGCTTCGGCAAACGTGCGGCCGACGCCCATGACTTCCCCGGTGGACTTCATTTCGGGTCCGAGGATGGTATCCACGCCGGGGAATTTGATGAACGGGAAGACGGCTTCCTTCACTGAATAATAGGGTGGGATCACTTCGTGGGTGACGCCCTGGTCTGTGAGCTTCCTGCCGGTCATGCAACGTGCTGCCACCTTGGCGAGCTGTATGCCGCAAGCCTTGGAGACGAAGGGCACAGTGCGCGAAGCACGCGGATTGACCTCCAGCACGTAGACGGTATCGTCCTGGATGGCGAACTGCACGTTCATCAAACCGCAAACACCCAGTGCCTTGGCCATGAGTACCGTCTGCCGGCGCAACTCGTCCTGCAGTTCCTGAGGCAGGCTGTAGGGTGGCAGCGAACAGGCGGAATCGCCCGAGTGTACCCCGGCCTGCTCAATGTGTTCCATGATGCCGCCGATGATGACATCCTCGCCATCGCTGAGCGCATCCACGTCCACCTCGACCGCATCGTTGAGGAAGCGGTCCAGCAGCACGGGCGATTCGTTGGAGACCTTGACGGCCTCGCGCATGTAGCGCTCCAGCTCGGGCTGCTCATGGACGATTTCCATGGCACGGCCGCCCAGCACATAGGAAGGACGCACCACCAGCGGGTAGCCGATTTCCTGCGCCAGCCGCAGCGCTTCCTCCGGTGTCCTGGCCGTGCGGTTGGGCGGCTGCTTGAGGCCGAGCTCCTGCAGCATCTTCTGGAAGCGCTCGCGGTCTTCGGCGCGGTCGATGGCATCCGGCGTGGTACCGATAATGGGCACGCCAGCCTTCTCCAGGTCGCGCGCCAGCTTGAGCGGCGTCTGTCCGCCATACTGCACAATGACGCCCACCGGCTTTTCCTTGGCGACAACTTCCAGCACGTCTTCCAGCGTCAGCGGCTCGAAGTACAGTCGGTCGGAGGTGTCGTAGTCGGTGGAAACAGTTTCCGGGTTGCAGTTGACCATGATGGTTTCATAGCCATCTTCGCGCATGGCAAAGGCTGCATGCACGCAACAGTAGTCGAATTCGATGCCCTGGCCGATACGGTTGGGCCCGCCGCCCAGCACCATGATCTTCTTGCGGTCGGTCGGGTTGGCCTCGCACTCTTCCTCGTAGCTGGAGTACATGTAGGCCGTGTTAGTTGCGAATTCGGCCGCGCAGGTATCCACACGCTTGTAGACCGGATGGATATTGAGCGCCCAGCGATAGGCGCGCACCGCATGCTGGTCGGTGCCCAGCAGCTTAGCCAGGCGGCGGTCGGAAAAGCCGCGGCGCTTGAGCTGGAACAACGCATCTCGGTCGAGGTCGGCCAGGCTCTTGCCCTTGAGCGCCTGCTCGCGATGCACAAGGTCGGCGATCTGTACCAGGAACCAGGGGTCGATCTTCGAATGGTCGTACACATCCTCCACAGACAGACCCATACGGAAGGCATCGGCCACATACCAGATGCGATCCGGACCTGGCTCGCCCAATTCCTTCTGGATGCGATCGATATCGGTGGATACTTCATCCAGCCCATCTACGCCGGTTTCCAGACCGCGCAACGCCTTCTGGAAAGATTCCTGGAAGGTACGGCCCATGGCCATGACTTCACCCACCGACTTCATCTGCGTGGTCAAACGGGAATCGGCCTGCGGGAATTTTTCGAAAGCGAAACGCGGAATCTTGGTGACGACGTAATCGATGGAGGGCTCGAAGGAGGCGGGCGTCTGACCGCCGGTAATCTCGTTCTTCAGCTCATCCAGGGTAAAACCCACCGCCAGCTTGGCTGCCACCTTGGCAATCGGGAAGCCGGTTGCCTTGGAAGCCAGCGCTGAGGAACGCGAGACGCGCGGATTCATCTCGATGACGATCATGCGCCCGTCTTCGGGGTTGATCGCAAACTGCACATTGGAGCCGCCAGTATCGACGCCGATCTCGCGCAACACCGCCAGCGAAGCATTGCGCATCAGCTGGTATTCCTTGTCGGTGAGCGTCTGCGCCGGTGCGACGGTGATCGAGTCGCCGGTATGCACACCCATCGGATCCAGGTTTTCAATGGAACAAATGATGATGCAGTTGTCGTTGCGGTCGCGCACGACTTCCATCTCATACTCTTTCCAGCCGAGCAGCGACTCCTCGATCAACAACTCATGCGTGGGCGAGGCATCAAGACCGCGTTCACAGATGGCGATGAATTCCTCGCGGTTGTAGGCGATGCCGCCGCCGCTGCCGCCCATGGTAAACGATGGGCGAATGATGGCTGGGTAACCGATGGATGCCTGCACCTGCAGTGCTTCTTCCAGGCTGTGCGCCACGGCCGATCTTGCCGAAGCCAGACCGATCTTGGTCATGGCGGCCTTGAACAGCTCGCGATCTTCTGCCTTGTCGATGGCTTCGCGCGTGGCACCGATCAATTCGACGTTGTATTTCTCCAGCACGCCCTCGCGTGCCAGATCCAGCGCGCAGTTGAGCGCAGTCTGGCCGCCCATGGTCGGCAATAACGCATCCGGCTTTTCGATGGCGATGATCTTTTCCACCACCTGCCAGGTCACCGGCTCGATGTAGGTCGCGTCCGCCATCTCCGGATCGGTCATGATGGTGGCCGGATTGGAGTTGACCAGGATGACGCGGTAGCCCTCTTCCCGCAAGGCCTTGCAGGCCTGGGCACCGGAGTAGTCGAATTCGCAAGCCTGACCGATGACAATCGGGCCTGCGCCAATAATGAGGATAGATTTAATGTCGGTACGCTTGGCCATCTTCTAGGCTATGCCTGTTTTCTTTTCTTGCATCAGGTCGATGAATTTGTCGAACAAATAACTCACTTCGTGCGGGCCCGGACTGGCTTCGGGATGTCCCTGGAAACTGAAAGCGGGCCTGTCGGTGCGGGCGATACCCTGCAAGCTGCCGTCGAACAGTGACACATGGGTCACCTTGACGTTCTGCGGCAAGGTGGCGGGGTCGATGGCGAAACCGTGGTTCTGGCTGGTGATAAAAACCTTCTGGTCCTCCACGTCCTGCACCGGATGGTTGGCGCCGTGGTGGCCGAATTTCATCTTGATGGTCTTGGCGCCACTGGCTAGCCCAAGCAGCTGATG
>DASTRT010000236.1:0-9436 GCA_035761085.1 Methylophilaceae bacterium | reverse complement strand
GCAGTATCTGTGCCCCTGTGGACTATCTCAGGCACAGGAAGACCAGATTCGCGCCGAGGCGCTGCAGGCTTTCCGCATCATCGGCGGCCGAGGCTGGGGCCGCGTGGATTTCCTCATGGACGAGGCTGGCCGGCATTATTTCCTGGAAGTAAATACCTCGCCCGGCATGACCGACCACAGCCTAGTGCCCATGGCGGCCAAGGCGGCAGGCATCGATTTCGACACGCTGGTGCTGGAGATCCTGGAGATGGCCCATGTGGGATAAGCCCCAGGTGCTCAACTGGATCGCCAGTTTCCTCTTCGCGCTGGCCGGGGTCATGCTGCTCTACGTAACGATTTTCATCGTGGTGCACCTGCCTATATTCCCGCTGCGTGAAGTTCGCGTGGAGGGACAACTGCACCATGTGACGCGTGAGCAGCTGAAGCTCATCGTGGACAAGCACCTCAATGGCAACTTTTTCACGGTGGACCTCATGAAGGCGCGCGATGCCTTCGAAAAGCTGCCCTGGGCACGCAATGTCAGCGTACGCCGCCGCTGGCCGGACCGGCTGGAAGTGTCGATAGAGGAACACAAGGCGCTGGCGCGCTGGGGCAACATCGCACTGGTGAATACCTACGGCGAGCTGTTTCACGCGGCGTCGGACAGCGATTTGCCGGTGTTTTACGGGCCGGGCGACGGAGTCAGGGAAGTGGCCGAACAGTATGCGGTGTATAGCGGCATTTTGAAGAACAGCGGACTGCGCATCGAACAGCTGGTATTGACGCCACGCCGCGCCTGGGAGTTCACCACGGAACAGGGCATGGTGGTGGAACTGGGACGCGAGCAGATGGAAGCCCGTCTGCAGAAATTCGCTGGGGTCTACCAGAGCACGCTGAGCGGGCTGGGCGTCAAGATCAGTTATGCGGACTTGCGCTACCCCAACGGCTTTGCGGTGCGCAAGCCAAGCGGCAGTCATGGCCAGAAGACGGTAATGCACAAGAGTACGACGGCAACAGAATCAAAAATGGGAGCGGCCTGACGTGTTGGGCTGGAGCGGTAAACACTGGAGAGATCAATGAACAGGATGAAGGAAGACAAGAATCTCATCGTCGGACTCGACATCGGCACGTCGAAAATCGTCGCCATCGTCGCCGAGCTGCAGCCTGAGGGAACCCTCAAGGTCATCGGGCTCGGGCAGCACGCCTCGCGCGGGCTCAAGAAAGGAGTGGTGGTCAATATCGACTCGACCGTACAGGCCATCCAGCGCGCGCTGGAAGAAGCCGAGCTCATGGCGGATTGCAAGATCACCAATGTCTTCACCGGCATTGCCGGCAGCCACATCAAGAGCCTCAACTCGCACGGCATGGTGAAGATCAAGGATGCCGAGGTGTCGCAGGCGGATGTCGACCGCGTGATCGAAACAGCGCGCGCCATCGCGCTGCCGTCAGACCAGCAGATCCTGCACATCCTGACGCAGGAATTCATCATCGACGGTCAGGAAGATGTGCGCGAGCCGCACGGCATGAGCGGCATGAAGCTGGAAGTGAAGGTGCATATCGTCACCGGCGCCGTCGCCGCGGCGCAGAACATCGTCAAGTGCATCAAGCGCTGTGGTCTCGATGTCAGCGACCTCATCCTGCAGCCGCTGGCTTCCAGCATGGCAGTGCTGACCGAGGATGAAAAGGAGCTGGGCGTGTGCCTGGTGGATATTGGCGGCGGTACTACCGATATCGCCGTGTTCAAGCAGGGCGCCATTCGCCATACCGCCGTGGTGCCGATTGCCGGCGACCAGATCACCAACGACGTGGCGGTGGCCTTCCGCACGCCGACTCAGGCCGCCGAGGAAATCAAGATCAAGCATGGCTGCGCACTGCGCCAACTGGCCGACCCGCGTGAAGTGGTGGAAGTGCCGGGGGTCGATGGCCGCGATCCACGCCAGCTCTCGGTGCAGACGCTGGCGGAGGTCATCGAGCCGCGCGTGGTCGAGCTGTATGAATTCGTGCTCGGCGAGCTGCGCCGCAGCGGCATGGAGGAAATGATCGCCTCCGGCATCGTCATTACCGGCGGCTCGGCACTCATGCGCGGCATGGTCGAGCTGGGCGAGGAAATCTTCCACATGCCGGTGCGGCTGGGCAAACCGCGATATGTCGGGGGCCTGTCGGAGGTCGTTGGCAACCCCCGCTATGCGACGGGCGTGGGTCTTGTCCTCATGGGCAAACAGCAGGTTGAGCGGCATCTGCAAGGGCAGATGCAGTCAGGTTCTTTTGGCCAGGTGCTTCAGCGCATGAAGAACTGGTTCCAGGGAAATTTTTAGGGTGTTGTTCATTTTAGTGTGTTGTTCATTTTAGTGTTCTAGGCAGAAGAGGAGGCAGCAAAATGTTTGAAATCATGGAAAACGACTCGCAAGAAGCCGTTATCAAGGTAATCGGTGTGGGTGGCTGCGGCGGCAACGCGGTGGCCCATATGATCGACAAGAACGTCGGCGGCGTGGAGTTCATCTGCGCCAATACCGACATGCAGGCGCTCAAGAAGAGTCAGGCCAAGACGGTGCTGCAGATCGGCGGCGATATTACCAAGGGCCTGGGTGCCGGCGCACGTCCGGAAATCGGCCGTGAAGCCGCGTTGGAAGACCGTGATGCCATCATCGAGGCGATCGACGGCGCCGACATGCTGTTCATCACGGCCGGCATGGGCGGCGGTACGGGCACTGGCGCAGCACCCATCGTGGCCGAAATCGCCAAGGAAATGGGCATCCTGACCGTGGCAGTGGTCACCAAGCCCTTCATGTTCGAAGGCAAGCGCACCAAGGTGGCGGCCGAAGGGCTGGAAGAGCTGTCCAAGCACGTGGATTCGCTCATCATCATCCCCAATGAAAAGCTCATGCAGGTGCTGGGTGAGGACGTGCCATTCCTGCAGGCCTTCGAAGCCGCCAATGACGTGCTGCACAATGCAGTTTCCGGTATCGCCGAAATCATCAATTGCCCGGGCCTGGTCAACGTCGACTTTGCCGACGTGAAGACCGTGATGTCGGAAATGGGCATGGCGATGATGGGTTCCGCCATGGCATCCGGTACGGATCGTGCTCGTATCGCAGCAGAGCAGGCCGTGGCCAGCCCGCTGCTGGAGGACGTCAACCTCGCCAATGCGCGCGGCGTTCTGGTAAACATCACCGCCAGCAGCTCCTTCCGCATGAAGGAATACTACGACGTGATGAACACCATCAAGGCGTTTACGGCGGAAGAAGCGACGGTCATCGTCGGTAACGTGTTCGACGAAACCATGGGCGATGAATTGCGCGTGACCATGGTAGCTACTGGCCTTAACGGCGCCAGTCGCCGTCAGCAGAAGCCTGAACTGCGCGTCATGACCCAGGTGCGCGACGGTACGACCAACCAGCCGATGTACGCCGGCAGCGACGACGATACGCCGGCGGTGTTCAGCTCGAATGGTCGCCGCGCCACGGTTGAGGCCATGAAGATGTCAGGCGTGGAGGAGTACGATATCCCCGCGTTCCTGCGCAAACAGGCCGACTGAAGCCCGGCTGCCGCAAGGCTGCATCGTGCGTCATGCTGGGGCGCAAGCGCTGGGTATGCTATGATTTGATTCTTAAGGAATTATTCATGGCTTGAAGAGTCTTTCTCTTTCAAGGAAACGTGGCTTAAGAGATAAATGCTGAAACAAAGAACACTGAAGAACGTTATCCGTGCCACCGGCGTCGGGCTGCACACGGGCGACAAGGTACTCCTCACCTTGCGTCCGGCCGCGCCTGACACCGGCATCGTTTTCCGTCGGGTCGATCTGCCCGAACCGATGGAAATCAAAGCCTTGCCCCATCATGTCCACGATACGCGGCTATGCACTGCACTGGAGCAGAACGGCGCCCGCGTGGCTACCGTTGAGCACCTGATGTCCGCTTTTGCCGGTCTGGGCATCGACAATGCCTATGTCGACCTGACGGCCGGCGAAGTGCCCATCATGGATGGCAGCGCCGGTCCGTTCGTGTTCCTGCTGCAGTCCGCAGGCATCGTCGAGCAGCCGGTCCCCAAGAAATTCATTCGTGTCAAAAAGACGATCGAAGTGCATGAAGGCGACAAATGGGTGCGCTTCGATCCCTACTTCGGTTTCAAGGTGGATTTCACCATCGAGTTCGATCACCCCGCCGTGGATCACACCGGCCAGACGGTGAAGATCGACTTTGCCGACAACTCCTACATCAAGGAAGTCAGCCGTGCGCGCACTTTCGGCTTCATGCAGGAGGTCGAGACCTTGCGCAACATGGGCCTGGCCCGTGGCGGCAGCCTGGATAACGCCATCGTGCTGGACGAATACCGCATCCTGAATTCCGATGGCCTGCGTTACGATGATGAATTCGCCAAGCACAAGGTGCTGGATGCCATCGGCGACCTCTACATGCTGGGTTATCCGCTGTTGGGCGCCTTCACTGCCTACAAGTCCGGGCATGCCCTCAACAACAAACTCCTGCGCACACTCATGGCCGATGCCGAAGCCTGGGAATACGCTACCTTTGAGCGTGCCGAGGAAGCGCCGAGTGGTTTCAGCAGCCTCCTGAGCGCGCCTGTCCTGCAATACACCTGAGTGAGGGACTGGCCTGATGCTGGTCCTTCGCTTGCTGGTGGTGCTGGGCCTTATCTCGGTCGCCGTCTCGCTTGGCATCTATTTCCTGTCGGGTGACAAGCGCTATCTGCGCTTTGCCTGGCAACTCGTCAAATTCTCCCTGGTGTTACTCGGTGTCGTGGCTCTCGTCATGGCCATGGGCCGTATCATTCTTTACTAGGCCCGGCCTTGGTCGTGGCGTTTTTGCCACATACCCTGCGAGGCCTGCCTGTGCTATGCTTTTTGCGTGGCAAGGTTCAACAGGTGGTTTATGCAAGTCGTAGCATGGGTAATTCTTGGCCTCTCGCTTCTGTGTGCGGGAACGGTTGAGGCAGCAAGCAACGACGAAATCTTCGCCAGCGCTCAGGCTGACTACAAGAAAAGCAATGATGCGGCGCTGGAGGAGGATGTGCGCGAGTTGCAGGCGAACCACTATATCCTTGCTCCCTATGCCGATTACTGGCTCATGCTGCTGCGCCTGAGCACAGCCAGCAACGATGCCGTCACCGACTTCCTTGAGAAGTACGCCGATTTCCCCTTTGCCGACCGCGTGCGCGGCGAGTGGCTCAAGCAGCTGGGCAAGCGCCAGGATTGGGACACCTTCTTCAAACAATACCCCGAGCTACGCCGGCAGGATGCCGCCGTCACCTGCTACGCATACCAGGGCCGAGCCTTGCAGGGTGACCAGGTCGCGCTGGCCGAAGCCAAGCCGCTATGGAATGTCTCGACCGACCAGCCGGACAACTGCGATGACCTCTTCGACATGATGTTCAAGGCCAGGATACTGGGCGAGGAGGATGTCTGGCATCGCCTGCGGCTGGCGCTGCAGGATGGCAAGATCAGCCTGGCCAAGTCGGTAGTCAAGCGTCTGCCGGACTACACGACTGCCTATCCGAAACTGCTCGACCGCGTTTACGAGAACCCGCAGCGCACTCTGGAAAAACGCATCGTCTCGTTCAAGAGCCAGTACGGCCGTGAACTCAACCTCTACGCTATGGAACGGGTCGCGCGCAGCCAGCCAGATCTGGCCGAGGATCTGTGGGGCAAGCTGGATAACAATTTCAGCAGCGAAGACCAACGCTACCTGTGGGGACGGCTGGCGTTGCAGGCAGCGCGGGCACATGATCCGCGTGCCCTGCAGTGGTACCAGCGCGCTGGCGACGCTTTGCTTGACGAAGAACAGCTTGAATGGCGAGCACGCGCTGCCATGCGTGCCGAGGATTGGCCCGCATTGCAATCCGCCATTGACGCCATGCCGCCCAAACAGCAGGAAGAGCCCACCTGGCGCTACTGGAAGGCACGTGCGCTCAAGGAGCAGCGGCATGTAGCGGAAGCCAATGCCATTTTCGTGGAGCTGTCCCGTGGGCATGGCTTTTACGCACTGCTGGCGGAAGAGGAAATGGGCGACGTCATGAGCGCGCCCGACAGTTTCTACAAGCCCGCGGAAGTGGAAATCCAGGCCGTGAAACAGTTGCCGGGGATCCAGCGCGCGCTGGAACTGCATCGCCAGGATTTGCGCTGGGAATCGCGCGCCGAATGGGCTTTGGCCGCGCAACAGCTGGATGACAAGCAACTGCTGGCAGCCGCCGAGGTGGCTTTCCGCGAGGAGTGGTACGACATCGCCATCAACACCGCGGAAAAAACCCGTTACACGCGCAATTTCGCTCTGATGTACCCGACGCCTTATCTTGATCGCATGATGGGCTATATCCGCGACAACGACCTGGACGAAGCCTGGGTTTACGGCCTGATCCGCCAGGAAAGCCGGTTCGTCAGCAATGCCAAATCGCATGTCGGCGCTTCCGGTCTGATGCAGGTCATGCCTGCTACGGCAAAATGGATCGCCAAGCGGTTGGGCCTGGGCCGCAACTACCATCCGGGCATGATCAACCAGCTCGATACCAATCTGCAGTTCGGCACGCATTACCTGCGCTATACGCTGGATCGCATGGATGGCCAGACGCTGCTGGCGACCGCCGCTTACAACGCGGGCCCCAGCAGGCCCAAGCGTTGGGCTGGTCCGCAACCGCTGGAAGGTGCGATCTATGCCGAAGGCATTCCCTTTACCGAGACACGCGACTACGTCAAGAAGGTCATGAGCAACGCCTATTTCTATGCCCAGCGCTTGGGTTCCAAAAACCTCACGCTCAAGCAGCGCCTTGGCATCGTCGGTGCCAATGGTGAAAAAATAGACGCGGTGCTGGTCAAAGAAGAAGATAAATAAGCAGCCGCTGCGGCGGACGAAAGGAAAGCATGCGTATCAGGTATGTCGGTGTTCTGGGCGGCTCCGGCTTCGTCGGCACTGTGCTGGTCAATCAGCTCAACGATGCGGGCTACAAGGTCAAGGTCTTCACGCGCCGACGGGAGTCGGCCAAGCACCTGATCCTGCTGCCTTATGTCGAGGTGATCGAATGCGACATCCTGGACGATGTGCAGCTGGCCGTAGCGCTGAGCGGCTGCGATGCGGTCATCAATCTGGTGGGTATCCTGCATGAAGGTCGCCGCGCCAGCTTCGATGCACTGCATGCGGAACTTCCTCGCCGCATTGCCGATATCTGCCGCAATGAAGGAGTGCGCCGCCTGCTGCACATGAGCGCGCTACAGGCGAGTGCGGATGCACCCAGCGCCTACCTGCGCTCGAAGGCGGCGGGCGAAGCCAATGTGCTGGCGGAAACCGGAGTTCCTGATTTCACCGATGAACTGCAGGTTACGATATTCCAGCCCTCGGTCATCTTCGGTCGCGGTGACAGTTTCCTCAATATGTTCGCTCGCCTGACCCGCTGGCTGCCTATCATGTTGCTGGCACGGCCGCAGGCGAAGTTCCAGCCGATCTGGGTGGACGACGTGGCGCGTGCCTTCATCGCCAGCCTGGAAAACCCCGATACCTACGGCCAACGCTATGCGCTATGCGGTCCGCGCATCTATACCCTACGGGAGCTGGTGCAGTATGTGGAGGATGTCATCGGCGTAAAGCGCCCCATCATCGGGCTCAATGACGATTTTTCCTATTGGTTCGCCGCGTTGATGGAGCATCTGCCGGGCAAGCTCATGACGCGCGACAACCTGCTCTCTATGCTGGTGGATAACGTCTGTGACAAGGGCTTCCCGTCGGTTTTCCGCTTCCAGCCGACAACGCTGGAATCCGTCGTACCCGACTATCTCAGCAATTACCGCTTCCGCAATATTTACAACAGATACCGCAGTCATTCTGGTAGATAATGGCCGCATGAAAACCTACGTCGTAGGCGGCGCCGTGCGGGATGAACTGCTTGGTCTGCCGGTCAAGGACCGGGACCATGTCGTGGTCGGCGCCACGCCGGAGCAGATGGCTGAGCTCGGTTACAAGCCGGTGGGTAAGGATTTTCCTGTCTTCCTGCATCCGCGGACTCACGAGGAATATGCCCTGGCGCGCACCGAGCGCAAGAGCGGCCACGGCTACAAGGGCTTCCAGGTATTCGCATCACCCGATGTGACGCTGGAAGAGGACCTGGCGCGGCGCGATCTCACCATCAATGCCATCGCCCGTGACGATGATGGCAACCTGATCGACCCCTATCACGGCAAGTCGGATATCGAAGCGCGGGTGCTGCGTCATGTCAGCCCGGCTTTTGTAGAAGATCCCGTTCGCATTCTGCGCGTCGCGCGCTTCGCAGCAAGGTTTGCCGATTTCTCTATCGCGCCGGAAACCATGAGACTCATGCGTCAGATGGTGGACGAGGGCGAAGTGGATGCGCTGGTGGCCGAGCGCGTGTGGCAGGAACTGGCCAAGGGCCTCATGGAAGCAAAACCTTCACGCATGTTCGAAGCCTTGCGTGAGTGTGGAGCGCTTGCAAGGATATTGCCGGAAGTGGATCGCTTGTGGGGCGTGCCGCAACCGCCGCAGCACCATCCGGAGGTCGATACCGGCGTGCATGTGATGATGGTGCTGGACTACGCGGCTTCGCGGAATTACTCGCTGCCGGTGCGTTTTGCCGCGCTGACCCATGACCTCGGCAAGGGCACCACGCCCAAGGACATGCTGCCCAAGCATATCGGCCACGAAGAGCGCAGCGTCAATCTGCTGCGTGACGTCTGTAAGCGACTGCGGGTGCCTAACGATTGCAAGGAACTGGCGCACATCGTGGCGAAATTTCACGGCAAGGCGCACCGTGCCGAGGAGATGCGCCCGGATACTCTGGTCAGGTTATTGCAGGATACCGATGCCATTCGCCAACCGGAACGATTCCGGGAGTTCCTGCGCGCCTGCGAGAGTGATTCGCGCGGTCGGACCGGATACGAGAATCGACCATTTCTGCAGGCTGATAAATTGCTGAAAGTGTTGGAAGCGGCGATGGCTGTGGATGCCGGCGCAGTTGCCCGGCAATACAGCGAGCCCGAGCAGATCAAACAGGCGGTCTATGAGGCCAGAGTGGCCGCCGTCAAAGCGGCGCTGGCCTAAGCCGCTATCTCTACATCCATGAGTCGGATCACCGACTCGTCGGTGATCAGGCCGTTCTTCAGGTTGTCTGCGGAGATTTCTCCCGCATCCAGCATGCGCTGCAGCAGATTGAACAACAGGCCCTGTGGATCGCTGTAAAGCTCCCATAGGTTCGGGTAAGTCTCGGGTCTTTTTCTCAGATGTGAGATCAGGACGTGATGCAGCAGAGTTTCGGCAGGCATACGCAGGTTCAGATTGTTCATACTTGTTTTCCCCGTGTTTTTATGGGGACAATTTAGAACGGTAGCGGACTTATGTATGTGCGTTGCCGAACGTTGAGATTTTGAAGCCGATGATGGCGAATTTGCCTCGGCGTTTGATGTGATCTGGCCGGTGGTTGACCGGCAGCAAGTTACTTTCCTTTG
>DASTRT010000235.1:0-13693 GCA_035761085.1 Methylophilaceae bacterium | reverse complement strand
GGCGGCAGCCAGACAGGCGGGCTTGTCAATGAGCTCCAGATTGCTTTACCTGGCGCGTCACGTGTACTGAACGTATGGGTCCCAATCATTACAAGTCCGATCCGCCCGTCCGCAAGATGCATATTGCGGCGGTGGGCCTGGCCCTGCTGGCCGGCAGCGTATTTCTCATTGCCGTTGAATATGCGTCGTTGCGTAGCCGCTTTGTTTCCAACCTGGATCTGCAGATGCGCATTGTCGCCAGTAACAGCGTGGCCGCCATGCTGTTCCAGGATCAGGTATCGGCTACGGAAATCCTCTCCACGCTGTCTTCCTCGCCCGATGTGGATGCCGTGGCCCTCTACAGTCTGCAGCAGGAGCGTTTTGCCCAGTATGTGCGCCAGGGCCAGACAGCGGCTACCCTCAAGCTCAAGGACAAATCCAAGCCATTCCGCCGCACCAGTGTGCAATACGCCGAGATCTGGCAGCCGGTGACCTACGCCGGGAACCAGGTCGGCGTGCTCTATGTGCGAGCCAATACCCGCAGCCTCAATCATCAGCTGCTGTGGTACATCGCCACCACATCGCTCGTGATGCTGGCCACGCTGTTCGGTGCGGCTCTCCTGCTGGGGCGCCTGCATCGCGCCGTTACCCGAGCGGAAGAGCGCGTCGGTTACCTGGCCAATTACGACACCATTACCCACCTGCCAAACCGTTATGCATTCAATCAGCGCTTTCAGCAACTGCTGGACGATGCCGGCGAAAATCGGAGCATCCTCGCGCTGCTGGTGCTCGATCTCGATGATTTCAAGGTGATCAACGACACGCTGGGTCATTATGTGGGAGATACCCTGTTGCGCATGGTAGCGCAGCGTCTGACCTCGGTGGTGCGGCACGAAGATGTCATCTACCGCGTGGGCGGCGACGAATTCGCCATGATCATCAACCATGCGGAAGATGTCGAGCGCGTCAACGTTATCGCTGAAAAATTCATCCGGGTGCTGAGCGAGCCCTTCGTGCTCAACGACCGTAACCTGTATGTGGGCGTCAGCATCGGCGCCAGCATCTGCCCCAAGGATGGCGAGGATGTCGCGCAGCTGCTGCGCAACGCGGATGCCGCGATGTACCACGCCAAGAGCCACGGCAAGAACAAGTTCCAGCTGTTCTCCGAAGAGATGCATTACAAGAGCAGCACGCGCCTGACGCTGGAAGCGGAGTTGCGTGATGCGCTGGAGCAGGGGCAGTTCGAGCTGTGCTACCAGCCGCAGGTGTCGCTTGTAAGCCGCCGGCTGGTCGGTGCGGAAGCGCTTATCCGCTGGAACCATCCACAAAAGGGCATGCTGATGCCCAGCGAATTCATTCCCATGGCGGAAGATACCGGTCTCATCGTGCCCATTGGCGAGTGGGTCATGCGTACCGCCTGCGAGGAGGTGCGTTCCTGGCATGAGCAGCGCTTCCGTCCGATTCGTCTGAGCCTGAATCTTTCGGGCCGGCAGTTCCGTGAAGACGGTCTCATCGAACTGGTAACCCGCCTGCTGCGGGAAACGCAGGCCAATCCCGATATGCTGGAATTCGAGATCACCGAGAGCGTGCTGATGGACGATGCGGAAAGCACGGTGGCGCGACTCACCAGCCTGAACGCCATGGGCATTCATCTGGCGGTAGATGACTTCGGCACCGGTTATTCCTCGATGTCCTACCTCAAGCGCTTCCCGGTCGGACGCATCAAGATCGACCACAGTTTTATTCGCGATATTCCGCATGATCCAGACGATGTCGCCATTACCGTGGCGACCATCCAGATGGCGCACGGGCTCAAGCTCGAGGTAGTGGCGGAAGGCATCGAAACCGGCGCCCAGGTTCAGTTTCTGCGCGAGCAGCATTGCGATATCGGGCAGGGCTATCTGTTCAGTGCGCCGTTAAGCAAAAAGGAAATGGAGGATCTGCTGAGATCTGGCCAGGCATTGGCCACGAATTAGGGAGGTTACGAAAACGACAGGCAAAAAAAAGCGGACCTTCACGGGGAGTTAAAGGCCCGCTTTAAGAAACTGATATGGCTAGACGGTGGCTTGCCTCCTTTCCAGACGAATCACATCGCCGATGAGGTAAGTGGGACGGGAATGCTGTGTCAGGGTCTGGTAAGAGCCGTTATGCATCCTTACCTTGACCTGGTAGGCGGGCGCCAAGCGCACAGCCTTGTTGCCTGACGCGCTCGAAATTTCACCTTCCAGTGCCAGAATTGCCACTACCGTGCCGCAGTTCAGGCAGGCTTTCGGGCTTTTGTCGGTTTCAGGCCGGGTGGCAGTACCGGAAGCCGCAGGATGTGCCTCCGAAGCCTGCTCGGTGACGATACCGGAATTCTCTTCCTTCGCAGGTGATCCCTGTTTTTCGGAAATGTTGGGCAGCAAACCAGTAATGGCTGCGCTGCCTAACAGACTGAACATGGTCAGGGCGACGGCGGCCACCAGCACCATGGGGTGTGTCTTGCGCAGATTCTTCATCTTCTTGTCCTTGCCACTGATAACTTGTAGATTCATGAGCTAACAATGGCAAAGACCGTGCCAACTATATTATTTACCTTTAAAACAGGTAGTTGTCTGAATGTGGCTGAAAACTGGTGCTTAGGGAATGGACAAAAATTGTCTGTGAGAAGAGACGCTGCGAAACGGATGAGCTACAACTTGTTGACCTTAAAGGAATTATTATTGTCGCCGCAACACGACATCAAGTGCCAAGGTCGTTGTCCTTGAACAATGCCGGAGTCAACTGATGCCGCTGCAGCAGCTTGTAGAACTCCGTGCGGTTACGCTGCGCAAGACGCGCGGCCTGGGTGACGCTGCCGTTTGTCGCCTTTAGCAGCTTGACCAGGTAATCTCGCTCGAAACTCTTGCGAGCCACCTCGAACGGCACGACACCGCCAATGTCGTTCTGCAGCGCCTTCTGCACCAACGCGGCCGGAACCAGCGGCGTCGTGGAGAGCACTACCGTCTGTTCCACGATATTCTGCAGCTCACGGACATTGCCTGGCCATGGTGCAGCAATGAGCAGCTCCATGGCTTCGGGTGAAAAGCCGTTGAGATTCTTGCCGTATTTCTTGCTCAGCGACTGCAGGAACGTGTTGGCGAGCAGGGGGATATCCTCTCGGCGTGCTGCCAGGGTAGGCAACTCCAGGCCGACGACGTTGATGCGGTAGTACAGATCCTCACGGAAGCGACCCGCCTTCATTTCTTCCGACAGGTTGCGGTGAGTGGCGGAAATCACGCGCACGTCGACCGGGATATTGGCACTGGAGCCCACAGGGCGTACGGTGCGCTCCTGCAGCACGCGCAGCAGCTTGACCTGCAGCGGCAACGGCATGTCGCCGATTTCGTCGAGGAACAGCGTGCCGCCTTCAGCGCTCTGGAAGAGGCCCTTATGGTCGCGCACGGCACCGGTGAAAGCGCCCTTGCTGTGGCCAAACAATTCGGACTCCAGCAGGGCTTCCGGCATCGCGCCGCAATTGATAGCGACAAACGGTTTGGCATGTCGCGGGCTTGCCTGGTGAATGGCGCGCGCCAGCAACTCCTTGCCCGTACCGCTGTCGCCCTGGATGAAGACGCTGGCATCCGATACCGCCATCAGCTTGGCCTGGCTCAGCAGGTTTTCCATCTGTGGGCTGCGCGTCACGATACTCCTGCGCCATGACTGGTCCTCATCTCCCGCGGTATCCGACGGTGTGCCCGTGCTCATGCGCAGCGCCGCTTCCACCTGCTGCAGCAGGATCTTGCTGTCGAAGGGTTTGGTCAGGAAGCCGAAGACGCCGCGCTGGGTGGCATCTACCGCCTCGGGAATCGATCCGTGTGCGGTCAGCATAATCATGGGCAGTGCCGGATCCGACTTGTGGAGGGCGTCGAACAGGGCCATGCCATCCATATCCGGCATGCGCAGGTCACAGATGACCAGAGCAGGGCGGCTAACCGCGATCTGCGCCAGCGCTTCCTCACCGCTGGTGGCTGCTGCTACCTGGTAGCCTGCCGCTTTCAGGCGCATGCCAAGCAGTTTGAGGATGTCCTGGTCGTCATCGACCGTTAAAATTTTCTGTCCGGTTTTTGCAATTTTTTGGGTGTCGCTCATTTATCCAGTACCTTGCGATCGACGATGGTTTTTTCGATCTTTTTCAGTTCTTCCAGTTTTTCCTGCAGCATGTCCGCACGTTTCTGCTCGTCGTGCATTTTCAGGTTCAACCTGTTGTTTTCTTTGGTTATCCTTGACGATTCCGCCAGATTGTCGCGCAAAATCCGCGTCAGAGTGCTGCGTTCCAGGTCGGGGTCGTTATCCCGTGCCAGCTCATCAAGCAAGGTTTGGGCCCTGGCGGTATCCCGAATTTCAGGTGAAGGGGACAAGGCATAGATGATCGCCAACTTGGTGCGGTCGTCGAAATTGTACTTGTTCATCGCCAGCCGCTCGTTGAGTTTGACCAGCTCCAGTTTCTGGCCCTCCGCCGGCATGGCGAGAACCCTGCCCGTATATTCCAGAATGCTTTCGCTGCGTATGACGGGCCGGGCCCGTGAGTCAACTTCTGCTCCGCCTGCGTGTTTGGTTCCGTTAAGCGATGCACAGGCAGTCAGCAGGGTGGCAAGTGCCAGAATCAACAGGGTAAAAACGTTTTTCATTGCAAATCAGTCTTCAGTTACGGTATGGGTCGGTTCAAGCGGCAAGCGTACACGAAAATGCGCGCCCTGCTCGGAGGGCAGCAGGAGAATTTCACCGCCATGCGCCTCGACATACTCCTTGGCGATGGATAGGCCGAGCCCGCTGCCGCTCACCAGGCTGTCATACATGCCATCGCCGCGGTAGAACGGATCGAACAGCTTGGCCCGGTCAGCCGCCATTACACCTGGCCCGCCATCATGCACTTCGATGACGGCTGCCTGCTCTTCCTGCTTGACGCTGATGCGGATCCTGCCACTGGGCGGCGTGTATTTGACCGCATTGGAAATCAGGTTGTCCATGACGGTTTTCAGGCGTTCCGCGTCGCCTCGCATATGAACTAACTGGAATTCCTGCAAGACGCGAATCTGTTTGCTCTTGAGCGTCAGCGCATAGCTTTCCATGACTTCATCCATCAGCGTGCCGAGCTCGACTTTTTCAAGTTTAAGTTGGGGTTTCTTGTACTGCACCGCAGTGTAGTGCAACAGGTTTTCGATCATCTTCTGCAACCGCAGGCTGTTCTCGCGCAGGATGCCGGCGATCTCTCGCTGTTGGGGAGTCAGCGGGCCGCCGATTTCGTCGCTCAGCAGTTCGCTGCCTTCACGGATAGCGGTAAGCGGCGTCTTGAGTTCATGGGAAACGTGGCGCAGAAAGCGCTGCTTTTCGACATCCAGCTCGAACAGCTGCTCGCGCAGCCAGTTCAGGCGCTCTCCCAGCGTCCGCAGGTCTCCCGGGCCATCAATACTGATTGGGTCGGCGTACTCTCCTTCACCCAGGCGGCGAATGGCGGCATCCATGCGGCGGATGGGCTGGGCGACCAGGAAGGTGATGACGAGCGCAACCAGGAAAGCCACGGGTAGCAGCGTCAGCGATTGCCACAGCAGCATTTTCTGCGTGCGCTCGGCAGCTTGAGACAGAACCGCGGATTCACGGTCGATCAGGCGGTTGTTTTCGGCCAGAATGGCCTCGGCCTGGTCGGACAGACCGACAAAGCGTGCAATCAGGCCGGAGGGCGGATTGGATTCGAGGGAGTGGTCCAGGATATCCTGATACAACGCATTCTCATTGCCCGAAAGGGTCTGCAGCATGTGCATCTGCTGCTGGCTCAAGGGCAGCGTGGCGAGCTGGCGCATGGCGATGGTGAAGCGCTGATGTGCATGCGTGAAATTGTCCAGCAGCACCTGGTCGTGCAGCACGAAGAATTGTCGAGAGCTGCGTTCCATCAGGGTAAGCTGCTCGACCAGAACGCGGCTCGATCGCGTGGCCTGGATGGCCTGGGTGACAGTGCTGCGGCTCTGTTCGGCGAGGCGGTCGAGATACAGTGCAGCATTGCCGAAGGCGAACAGCAGCGGCAGCATCGCCAGGGCGAAACCGATCAACAGCAGTTTCAGGAACGACTTTGGGTAGATGAGCTGGAAGTGCATTGTCTGTTATGCGGAGCAGCGGAGGTTGCTACTCCTCGTCGTCTTGCAGGGCGGGCGACAGCAAATTAATCCCATACCCCAAGTATAATTGCGTCATGACTCGTCTCTCGCTTATTGTCGCCGTGGCCCGCAACGGCGTTATCGGTAAAGATAACACTCTGCCCTGGCATCTGCCAGAAGACCTCAAGCGGTTTCGCGCATTGACAACCGGGCATCATATTATCATGGGCCGCAAAACCTATGAGTCTATCGGCCGGCTGCTGCCTGGGCGTACCACCGTAATTGTGACGCGCAATAAGAATTACCATGTGCCCGGGGCACTGATCGCCGATTCATTGCAGCAGGCAGTGGCGCTGTGCGGAGACGATGAGGAAGCCTTCCTGATCGGCGGCGCCGAGCTGTTCCGGGACGGCATGCAGCTGAGTCATCGAGTCTATCTCACGGAAATCGATGCCGACTTTACCGGCGATGTTTTCATGCCACCGCTCGATCCTGCCGACTGGCAGGAAGTCTCGCGCGAGAGGCACGCCAGCGGACAGGGTTGGGATTACAGCTACATCAACTACGAGCGTATTCGCTGACCGCTACCCGGCCTACTGCGCCACGCAGTCCACGAAGTACTTGGGCTTGCCGTCCACCATTTCCTTGACCAGGCCGTGAATGTCCGTTTCGAAGCCCGGGAAGCGTTCGTTGAAATCGCGCGCGAATTTCAGGTAGTTGATGATGACGGGATTGAAGCGTTCGCCCGGAATCAATAGCGGAATGCCGGGCGGATAGGGCGTCAGCAGTACCGCCGTCACGCGGTTTTCCAGGTCATCGATCTGCACGCGGTCGATCTCGCGGTGCGCCATCTTGGCAAAGGCCTCGGCCGGCTTCATGGCGGGTACCATGTTGGACAAATACATCTCGGTGGTCAGGCGGGCGATGTCATTGGCCTTGTATACGCCATGGATAGAATCGCACAGCTCGCGCAAGCCGGTTTTCTCGTAGCGCGGATGCTTGGCGACGAATTCCGGCAGCACACGCCATAGCGGCTGGTTCTTGTCGTAGTCGTCCTTGAACTGCTGCAGGGCGGTTACAAGCGTATTCCAGCGGCCCTTGGTAATGCCGATGGTGAACATGATGAAGAAGGAGTAAAGGCCGGTCTTCTCGACAATGACGCCATGCTCCGCCAGGTATTTGGTGACGATGGCAGCGGGGATGCCGAATTCCTCGGAGAAGTCGCCTTCCACGTCCAGCCCCGGGGTGATGACAGTCGCCTTGATCGGATCCAGCATGTTGAAGCCGGGCTCCAGGCCCGAGAAGCCGTGCCAGCGGTCGCCGGAATTCAGCATCCAGTCCTCGCGCTGGCCGATGCCTTCCTTCGCCAGATAATCCGGGCCCCACACCTTGAACCACCAGTCGGAACCCCACTCCTCATCCACTTTCCGCATGGCGCGGCGGAAATCCAGAGCTTCCTTGATGGATTCCTCGACCAGCGCCGTGCCGCCCGGCGGCTCCATCATGGCAGCTGCCACGTCACAGGAGGCGATGATGGAATACTGCGGGCTGGTGGAAGTGTGCATGAGATAGGCCTCATTGAACACGTCGCGGTCCAGCTTCTGTTCCACCGCGTCCTGCACCAGGATCTGCGAGGCCTGGCTCAAACCCGCCAGCAGCTTGTGTGTGGATTGCGTGGAGAACACCATGGTCTCCTGGCAACGCGGCCGGTCAGCGCCGATGGCGTGATAGTCGCCGTAGAAATCGTGGAAGGTGGCGTGCGGCAACCAGGCTTCATCGAAGTGCAGCGTGTCGATATGGCCATCCAGCATGTTCTTGATGGTCTCGACGTTGTAAATGATGCCGTCGTAGGTGCTCTGCGTCATCGTCAGCACTCGCGGTTTGGCCTTGACGCCGCGTGCAAACGGGTTGGCTTCGATCTTCTTCTGAATGTTCTCCGGCTTGAATTCCTCGAGTGGGATTGGACCGATGATGCCGAAGTGGTTGCGCGTTGGCATCAGGAACACCGGAATCGCGCCACACAGGATAATGGAGTGCAGTACCGACTTGTGGCAATTCCGGTCCACAACAACGATGTCGCCGGGAGCAACCGTGGAGTTCCAGACAATCTTGTTCGAAGTCGAGGTGCCGTTGGTGACAAAGTACAGGTGATCGCAGTTGTAGATGCGCGCTGCATTGCGCTCGGAAGCGGCGACGGGGCCGGTATGGTCCAGCAGTTGCCCCAGTTCGTCGACGGCGTTGCAGACGTCGGCGCGCAGCATGTTTTCGCCGAAAAACTGGTGGAACATCTGGCCGACGGGCGACTTCAGGAACGCGACACCACCCGAGTGGCCAGGGCAGTGCCAGGAATAAGAACCGTCCGCAGCATAGTGGACCAGCGCCCGGAAGAAGGGCGGCGGCAGGCTGTCCAGGTAGGTGCGCGCTTCGCGCACTATGTATTTGGCCACGAACTCCGGCGTATCTTCGAACATGTGGATGAAGCCGTTGAGCTCACGCAGGATTTCATTGGGAATATGCTGCGAGGTGCGCGTTTCGCCATGCAGGAAAATCGGAATTTCATCGTTGCGGAAACGGATTTCTTCCACGAAATTGCGCAGATTCTGCAGCGCCTCCGGCGACTCTTCAATGAATTCTTCGTCATCAATCGACAAAATGAAGGCCGAGGCGCGGCTTTGCTGTTGCGCAAACGAGGTGAGGTCGCCATAGCTGGTGACGCCCAGCACGTCGAAGCCTTCGTCCTCGATGGCTTTGGCGAGCACACGGATTCCGAGTCCCGATGAATTTTCGGAGCGGAAGTCCTCGTCGATGATGACAATGGGAAAATGAAATTTCATGGGGCACCTCTTACATCAGCTAAGGCCGATAAGCTATCAGAACGGGCTGGCGAATACTATGCGGCTGGGCACAGGGAAGGCGTGTGGCGGGGGTACTCAAATTTTCGGCAGGGTAACCCCACTTTGGCCCTGGTACTTGCCGCCGCGGTCCTTGTAGGACGTTTCGCAAATCTCGTCGGATTCGAAAAACAGGACCTGGGCGCAGCCTTCGCCGGCATAAATCTTCGCTGGCAGCGGTGTGGTGTTGCTGAATTCCAGCGTTACATAGCCTTCCCATTCCGGTTCGAACGGCGTCACGTTGACGATGATGCCGCAGCGCGCGTAGGTGGATTTGCCCAGGCAAACCGTCAACACACTTCTTGGAATGCGGAAATACTCCATGGTTCGCGCCAGTGCGAAGGAATTCGGCGGGATGATGCAGTAATCGTTATTGATTTCGACAAAGGAATTCGGATCGAAATTCTTGGGATCGACAATGGTGCTGTTGATATTGGTGAATACCCTGAATTCGTTGGCACAGCGAATATCGTAGCCATAACTTGATGTGCCGTAGGAAACGATTTTCTGGCCATTCACTTCGCGGATCATGTTGGGCTCGAAGGGCTCAATCATGCCGTGCTGTTCCGCCATCCGGCGTATCCATTTGTCAGATTTGATGCTCATTGTTCTATGGAATCTTGGGGTTGGAATTCGAACGCATTATAAAGGTGCGTACCGATTCAGGGGGATTTTTTGCAAGTAAAGAAAAAAGCGCACCCGGGGAATGCCGGAGTGCGCTTTTTCAATACCGCTTAACCTGATCAGGCCCGCGGCTTGCCGCCGCAGAGCTCGATCGAATCGCGCCAGAACTGGTCGTCTTTCTCGAAGATCACCTTGCTGGCGATCGGGTCGGGGCTACCGGCAGGGTACTGATGTACCGGTTTGCGGTCCTTGGCCCAGGCTTCGATGACGGGGTCTACCAGACGCCACTGGGCTTCCACTTCGCTGATGTGCAGGTACTGCGAATTGTCGCCTTCCATCAGATTCAACAGCAGGGCCTCGTAGGCGTCGATGGTTTCATCGCCTTCCTGGCGGTTGGCGGCGTCGAGCTGAATGGTGCGGGTCTTGATATCAAGGCCGGGAATCTTGGACTCGAGCTCGATCTTGATGCACTCACGCGGCTGGATGCCGATGACGAGCCAGTTGTGGTGCTGGCCTTCGCCCAGCTGCAGCGGCGCCTTCTTGAAGCGGATGGAAATGCGCGTATCGGCCTCGTGCAGGCGCTTGGCGGTGCGGATGTAGAAAGGCACACCTTTCCAGCGCGGGTTGTCGATGAAGAGCTTGAGCGCGGCATAGGTCTCCACCACGCTCTCGTTGTTGCCAAGCTCTTCCAGGTAGCCCGGCACCTTTTCGCCGTTGACTTCGCCGGCTGCATACTGCGCGCGGAAGGCGTTGTGCTCCAGATCATTCACCGGAATCGGGCGGATCGCTTCCAGCACCTTGATCTTTTCCGCACGGATGGCTTCCGGCGTCAGTGCCTTCGGCATTTCCATCGCGGTCAGCGCCATGGTCTGCAGAATGTGGCTCTGGATCATGTCGCGCAGGGCGCCGGTGGCGTCATAGAACTGCGTGCGTTCACCCACACCCAGTTGCTCGGTGTTGGTGATCTGCACGTGATCAATGTACTCGCTGTTCCAGATCGGCTCCAGGATGGTATTGGCGAAGCGCTGCAGCATGATGTTCTGCAGTGCCGACTTGCCCAGGTAATGGTCGATACGGTAGATCTGGCTTTCCTTGAGGTGCTTGCTGATGGAAGCCTGCAATTCCTTCGCCGACTTGAGGTCGGTGCCGAACGGCTTCTCAATGACCACGCGCCGCCAGTACTTGTCTTCATTGGTGAGGCCGACGGATGCCAGCTGGTCTACGACCTGGGCGAAATCCGACGGACGTACCGACAGGAAGAAGGCGAGGTTCTGCGGGAATACCGCTTCGTTCGACAGCTTTTCCTTCATCTTCCTGAACGCGTCAGGATCGGTAGGCGGATTGGCGTGATAATGATTACGCGCGATGAAGCGCTCGAACACCTTCTGGTCATAGCCCTTCTTGAACTTGGCATCCAGCATGCTCTTGATGTCGGCACGCCAGGCTTCCAGGCTCACTTCGCCACGGCCGACGGACAGGATAGCCATCTTTTCGGGCAAGCGGCCCAGGGCGTCCAGCCTGAACAGGCCAGGCATCAACTTGACTCGGGAAAGATTGCCGCTGGCCCCGAACAGGACCAGGGTACATGGATCGATCTGATTCATTGAGCGGTTTTCTCTTAGTGTTTTTTAACCATGTGGCCGCCAAAGGCGTTACGCATCATGGACAGCAGCTTGTAGCTGTAGCCATCGTCGTCCTGGCTGGCGAAGCGCATCTGCAGGGCGATCGACAGCACCGGAGCAGCTACGCCTTGCTCTACGGCTTCCACCACGGTCCAGCGGCCTTCGCCGGAATCGGCTACGTAAGGGGCGACGTCGCCCAGGTCCTGGTCGTGCTTCAGCGCTTCGGCGGTCAGGTCCAGCAGCCAGCTGCGGACGACGGAGCCGTGGCGCCACAATTCCGTGATTTGTGCGAGGTCCAGATCGAATTCTTCCTTGCCCTTGAGCAGGTCCAGGCCTTCCGCCATCGCCTGCATCATGCCGTATTCGATGCCGTTGTGGATCATCTTGGTGAAGTGGCCGGAGCCGACAGGGCCAACGTGTGCCCAGCCGCGGTCTTCAGACGGAGCCAGTGCCTTGAGGATGGGTTCCATGGTCTTGCCGACTGCCGGGTCTGCGCCGACCATCAGGCAGTAGCCGTTTTCCAGGCCCCAGATGCCACCGGAAGTGCCGCAATCCATGAAGCCGATGCCCAGCTCTGCGAGCATGGCGCCACGGCGCTGACTGTGCTTGTAGTTGGAGTTGCCGCCGTCAATGATGATGTCGCCCTTGTTGAGCATAGGGATCAATTCCATGATCTGGGTTTCGGTGGGTGCGCCGCTCGGCAGCATGAGCCAGACGATGCGCTGGCCGTCCAGCTTCTTCACCGCGTCCTCGACGGACTTGGCGCCGATCAGGCCTTCCTTGGCCACCAGCTGGTTTACCACGTCGGCGCTGCGGTCATAACCGACCACTTCGAAACCTTTTCTCGCCAAACGGGTCGCCATATTGCCACCCATTTTCCCTAAACCTATCATTGCTAGCTTCATTCGTTTTCCTTGATGAGGATGATGTGTCATCATCTCTGGTTGAGATAAACAAGTTCCCATTTGCTTTTTAGGCAAATCGAAACCCGCAATTATACCCGCAAAAGGCGTCAACTACATGCAAAAGTCAGACCAACTCACCCTGGCAAACCAACAGCTCACTCGCTGGTTTGCCTTCGATAACCAGCAGGATCTCAATGCAGCGGCTGTCAGCCGCATCCTTGAGTCGGCCGAATCCGCTATCGCCAGCCGCGGCCGCTTCCTGCTCGTGCTTGCTGGCGGCAATACTCCTAAGAACATTTACACGCTGCTTCGTTCAGCTCAAGCTGACTGGAAAAACTGGCACATTTATTACAACGACGACCGCTGTCTGCCGGTCGATCACCCGGAGCGCAACAGCCTGATGGCACATGATGTCTGGCTCAAGCATGTTCCCATTCCTGCCAGCCAGATTCATGACATTCCCACCGAGCGGGGCCCAGTTGAAGGCGCCAAGGCTTATGCCCAAACCTTGCAGGGCGTGGGTGATTTCGACCTCGTGCTGCTGGGTCTGGGCGAAGATGGCCATACGGCCAGCCTGTTCCCCGGCAAGGCTTCCGATGACAGCGTCGATGCCTTTCCGGTATTCGATGCACCAAAACCGCCGCCTGAGCGCGTGACCATCAGTGCCGCGCGCCTGAGCAAAACCCACGAGGTACTGTTCCTCGTTACCGGCGCCGGCAAACAGGAGCCGGTGGACAACTGGCGCAAGGGCGAAGCGATTCCGGCAACACTCATCACGCCTAATGACGGCGTGGATGTCTATTGCCAGGGCATCGTTCTGAGATAAGCAATCAGGAGTTTTTCTGGATCACGATGTTGGGGAATTTGCTGCTGTGGTCCAGGCTGAGCATGGATAGCTTGTAACCTACCTTGCGGGCAATTTGCCGGTAAGTGGCTGCAATCTGGCTGTCCGGCTCGGCAATCACCGTGGGCCTGCCACCATCTGTCTGTTCACGGATGCGGATATCCAGCGGTAATGCCCCCAGTAGATCGACGTTATAGTCCTGGTGCATCTTCTCCGCACCGCCCGCCCCAAAAATGTGCTCTTCATGCCCGCAATTGGAGCAGATGTGCGTGCTCATGTTCTCGACAATGCCGAGAATGGGAATGCCTACCTTCTCGAACATCTTTAGCCCTTTGCGCGCGTCGAGCAGGGCAATGTCCTGCGGTGTCGTCACGATGACTGCACCGGTTACCGGGATCTTTTGCGCCAGCGTGAGCTGGATATCGCCTGTGCCCGGCGGCAGGTCGATGACCAGGTAATCCAGGTCGCGCCAGCGCGTTTCCCTCAATAGTTGTTCCAGCGCACCGGTCACCATGGGTCCACGCCAGACCATGGGTGTGTCGGTATCGACCAGAAAGCCGATGGACATGGCTTGTACGCCATGGCGCTCCAGCGGCTCCATGCTCTTGCCGTCCTTGCTCTCCGGCCGCTCGTTGATGCCCAGCATCTGTGGCTGGCTGGGGCCGTAGATGTCGGCATCCAGGATACCGACAGTCGCCCCTTCCTGGGCTAGCGCCAG
>DASTRT010000234.1:0-4887 GCA_035761085.1 Methylophilaceae bacterium | reverse complement strand
CATGACCAGTTTTTCACCGAATGCAGTCGGCATGGTGGAAAGTCGCAACTCGATCTCGATGCCTTCGGTAGTGACAGTCTTAATGCGGCCGTCCTGTGGGCGCCGCTTTTCCACCATGTCCATGCGCCCAAGCAGCTTGATGCGGCTGGTAATGGCATTCATGATGTTGGCCGGCATCTGGTAGACCTGGTGCAACACACCATCGATGCGAAAGCGCATCAGACCGACGTTGCGGCGCGGTTCAAGATGGATATCACTGGCGCGCTGCTCGAAGGCGTACTTGAACAGCCAGTCGACGATGTTGACGACATGCTGCTCATTGGCGTCGAGATTCTTGTCCTTGCCGAGTTCGACCAGTTGCTCGAAATTCTGCACACCGACGATCTGGCCGGCCTTTGCCGTATTGGCGATGTTGACCGAATTGGCGAGACTGAAGATTTCCGGCAGATAGCGGTTGATATCGAGCGGATTGGACAACACCAGCTTGATCTTCATGTTGAGCATGCGCTCGAGATCGGGCACCCAGTCGGTCTGGAAAGGATCGGCCGTGGCGATTACTGCTTCATTGTTCTTTACACTGACCGGCATGATCTTGAGCCGCTGTGCGTATGCCTTGGAAACAATCTGGGCAATCGATCCGAAATCGAGCTTCAGCGGGTCGATATGAAAATACTCGAGCCCGGTGCGCTGGGCGAGCCAAGCGGTAAGTGTGGCAAGCGTCAGTGGCTTGTGCGGCGGCTTCAGGCTTTTCCACTTCTGTTCGCCGATGATGACCAGAGGATGGAGATTGCTGCTGTCCATCTTGCGGTCTTTGTAGAGTTGCTCGGCCTGTTTCTTGTCCAGCAGGCCGTCATTGACCAGCATGCGCAGGATGTCGCCTAGCGTAATCTGGCCGGGTGAGGGTTTGGTAACAATGTTGGGCTTGCTCATGCGTCGTTAAATCATCCTAAGGGTGAGCCGTGAAACGCATAGACAAATCTACCGCCTTTAAATTCTTGGTAATACTGCCAATCGAAATTCTATCCACGCCGGTCAAGGCAATTTCCCTTACGTTTTCGAGCGTTATGCCACCGGAAGCCTCTAGCGCGGCAAGGCCACTGCCTAGTTTTACAGCATCCTTCAATGCCTGCAAGCTGAAATTGTCGAGCAGGATAAGACGGGCGCCGGCGGCGAGCGCTGCACGGAACTGGGCAAGGTCTTCAACCTCAATCTGAACGGGTACACCAGCCTTTCGTGCTTCGTTTTGCGCAGCATTTAACGCAGCTTCGATACTGCCTGCAGCGGCGATATGGTTCTCCTTGATCAAGATGCCGTCGTACAGGCCGATACGCTGGTTCTGGCCGCCGCCCACCGTAACGGCATATTTCTGTGCAAGGCGTAATCCAGGCAGAGTTTTGCGGGTGTCGTAAATGCGGGCCCTGGTACCGGCGATTGCATCTGCATATTCGCGAGTCGCGGTAGCGGTAGCAGATAAGGTCTGCAGAAAATTCAGAGCGCAACGCTCCCCCGTCAGCATGGCCCGCGCGTTGCCGCGAATTTCGCAAACCACCTGGTTTTCATGCACGAGCTCGCCTTCGCCGACTTTCCATTCGATAGCGATATCAGGGTCGAGCTGGTGAAAGCATGCTTCCACCCACGGCTGCCCACAGAGCACTGCCTGTTCCCGGCTGATGACGGCCGCCGTGGCTCTCTGTTGCGGGGGTAGCAGGTTGGCCGTTACGTCGCCGCTGCCGACATCTTCTTCGAGCGCAATCCTGACGGAATTGGCGATCGCGTCCTTTAATGCTTGGGCGGAAATTCCGCCGGACGAAGTGAAACTCATAATTTCCTTTATAATGGCTGCGCCCTTGATTATAAGCCTCAATATAGCGCCCAATACCAATGAGACTCCTGTATTCAGTACACAGCCCCTATGCCCGCAAAGTGCGGATAGTGGCTGCCGAAAAGCGCATTGAACTCGAGCTGGAGTCGGTTGATCTCGCCTCACCGAGCTCACCAGTGCCCAACTACAATCCCTTAGGCAAGGTGCCGGTGCTGGTGCTGGATGACGATACCAGCCTGTTCGATTCGCGCGTGATTGCGGAATTTCTCGACAACCGGAATCCGCTGGCGCACCTGATACCGCTCGACCCCGCACAAAAAATCCTGGTGCGGCGCTGGGAGGCGCTGGCTGACGGCGCTACCGATGCCGCTGTTGCAGTACGGCTGGAAATGCGCCGGCCGTCAAACCTGCAGGACCCTGCGTGGATTTCCAAGCAGCGCGGCAAGGTAGAGCATGGCCTGAAGTCGCTCAGTGACGATCTGGGCAAGAGCAAGTGGTGCGTCAATGATACTTTCAGCCTGGCAGATATTGCTCTGGGTTGTTTCCTGGGCTATCTCGAATTCCGCTTCCAGGATATCAATTGGCAGCACCAGTACCCCAATCTGGCGAGGCATTACGCCAAGCTCATGAAACGGCCTTCCTTCAGGGACAGCGCTCCCGTCAACTAGCTACCGGTTTTCCCGGGCTCTCCGTCGTGGAAACGATAATTCCGCCGCCCAGGCATACCTGGCTTTCATAGACCACGACCGACTGGCCGGGCGTCATCGCCCACTGAGGCTGGCCGAAACGGATTTCCACCATATCGCCTTCCAACCGGTCGATTTCGCACGGCGCATCCGGTTGCCGGTAGCGCGTCTTGGCCGCATAGACCCAGTGCAGCTTTGGATCCTGTCCTGCTATCCAGTGCAGTTGGCTCGCGGACAGGCCGTCACCGAACAGCAGGGGATGATTGTGACCCTGCACCACGACCAGCACATTGCGTGCCATGTCTTTGGCTGCAACAAACCAGGGTTCGCCGCTGCTGCTCTTGGAGCCGCCGATGCCTAAACCCTGGCGCTGGCCCAGCGTGTAGTACATCAGCCCTTCATGGCGGCCGACCACTTGGCCTTCCGGCGTTTGCATCTCGCCGGGCTCCCGGGGCAGGTAGCGGTTGAGGAATTCACGGAAGGGCCGCTCGCCGATGAAGCAGATACCGGTGGAGTCCTTTTTTTCGCTGGTTGCCAGTCCGGCCTTGCGCGCGATCTCGCGCACTTCACGCTTCAGCAGACTTCCCAGTGGGAATAGCGTCTTGGAGAGTTGTTGCTGGTTCAGCCGGTAGAGGAAATAACTCTGGTCCTTGCTGCCGTCCTCGGCCTTGAGCAGCTGGAACAAACCGTCACGCTCGCGTACCTGGGCGTAATGCCCGGTCGCGATCAGGTCAGCGCCCATGCCCATGGCGTGATCCAGGAAGGCCTTGAACTTGATTTCCGAGTTGCAGAAGATATCCGGATTAGGCGTGCGGCCGGCGCGGTATTCCTCGAGGAAGTTGTTGAAAACGCGCTCCTTGTATTCCTTGCTGAAATTGACGGCCTCGATCTCGATGCCCAGGCGGTCGGCAACCGCCACCGCGTCTACCAGATCCTGGCGTGAGGGGCAGAATTCCTCGGTCTCGTCGTCCTCCCAGTTCTTCATGAACAGGCCGACGACTTCATACCCTTGTTCCTTGAGCAGCAGGGCGGCGACTGACGAGTCGACTCCCCCAGACATGCCAACGATGACGCGTTTTTTCATAAGTGGGTGATTACGGAGAGCGGAAAGCGCTGTCCGGCCAGGTAATGTTCGATGCAGGTGAGGACTTGCGGGCTGCGATGCATGGATGTGCAACCACGGATATCATCAGGCGTCATCCACACTGCGCGAATGATGCCATCGTCCAGCTTTCGCTCGGGCTCATGCCCCGTCACCTTTCCAGTGAAGGCGAAGCGCAGGTAGGTAATGGCCTTGTCCGGATGGCGCCAATGGTAAACCCCTAACAGATGCTCGGGTTGGAAGCGGTACGCAGTTTCTTCCAGGGTCTCGCGTGCCACACCATCCAGCAGGCTCTCACCATCTTCCAGGTGGCCAGCGGGCTGGTTGAGGCGTATCCCCTCGGCGGTTTCTTCCTCGACCAGCAGGAATTTGCCGTCCTGTTCAATGACGGCGGCGACGGTAGTATTGGGCTTCCAGATCATCAGGCAGAGCGCAGTAAAAAGGCTGGCATTTTACAACGCGGCCGTAGCCGAAGCCAATTCAGCTTGCGATGCCGGGGAACAGGCCCTGGATGCCATGGGCAATGAATTCCACCGCCATGGCGGCCAGCACCAAGCCCATGAGGCGCGTAACGATATTGATGCCGATAGTGCCCAGCCGATGCGCGATATTGACCGACAGTCGCAGCGTGCTCCAAATCAGCAGACACACCACGATCACCGGCATGATCAGGGTGACATGGCCCCAGAAGCTGCCGGATTGCTGTGCCGCGATGATCATGCTGCTGATGGCGCCAGGTCCGGCCAGCAATGGGATACTCAGCGGTACTACGGCAATCGCTTCTCGATCAGTGACTTCCTGCGCTTCTTCCGGCGTTTGCCGCACATGGCTGGCGCGCCCCTGCAGCATGGAAATGGCGATCAGCATGAGCAGGATACCGCCGCCGACCTGAAACGACGGAATGCCGATGCCGAAAAAATCCAGAATGCGTTCGCCGAAAAAAATTGACGACACCAGCACCAGGAAAACGGTGATGGTGGTGGTGCGGGCGGTTTGGTCTCGGTCTTCTGCCGGCCAGCCCTGCGTCGCGCTGATGAAAATGGGAACGGTGCCAATGGGATTCACAATGGCAAACAGGGCAAGTCCGATCTTGAAGAGGTAGGCCCAGTCGATCATCGCTACATCTTACCTTATCGCTCGGTGGTTAAAGGAAATGGGTTTGGTTATTATGAGGTCTGGCTGAAGACCGAACATAAAGACTGAGAATCATGAGCAAGGTACTGGTTCCCCTGGCGGATGGCTGTGAAGAGATTGAGGCCGTCACTGTCATCGATATC
>DASTRT010000233.1:0-3769 GCA_035761085.1 Methylophilaceae bacterium | reverse complement strand
CCAGACGGCGTAGGTCTTGCCCGCGCCGGTCGTCGCATGCAGCAGGCCCGATTCGCCGTTGGCCACGGCCTGCCAGACTTCCTGCTGGAACGGGAAAGGCGACCAGCCTTGTTGCGCGATCCAGGCCGCACCGCGATTGGTCGCAGATTGCGCTGGCAGTAAGTGAGGCTTGTTCACGCCGCCTCCGCCTTGGTGGTGGCCGGCAGCAAGGCCTGCAGCGTCGCCAGCGTGTCCGCTTCTTCCAGCGGCTTGTCGTGGCGCCATCGCAGGATGCGCGGAAAACGCACGGCAATGCCGCTCTTGTGCCGGCTGCTGCGGGCAATGCCTTCAAAACCCAGCTCAAAGACCATGGTTGGCGTCACGCTGCGCACCGGCCCGAATTTCTCTATGGTCGTCTTGCGGATGATGGCGTCCACCTGCTTCATCTCTTCGTCGGTCAGGCCGGAATAGGCTTTGGCGAATGGCACCAGCTTGCGCTCTGTTACGTGCGGATCGGCATCCCACACGGCAAAGGTGAAATCGGTATACAGGCTGGCACGGCGGCCGTGGCCGCGCTGAGCGTAAATCAGCACGGCGTCCACGGTATAGGGGTCGATCTTCCATTTCCACCAGGTGCCGACGTCCTTGGTGCGGCCGACGCCATAATGCGCTGCTCGCGCTTTCAGCATCATGCCCTCGACGCCGCGCTCGCGCGAAGCCTCACGCAGTCTCGCCAGGGCTTGCCAGTCGCTGCCATCGATCACCGGCGAAATATTGAGCACGGGCGCGTCGGCCTCAGCCACCACGCTTTCCAGTTGCTGACGGCGTTGCTGCTGCGGGTGGCTGCGCCAGTCCTCCCCCTGCCACTCCAGCAGATCGTAAGCCAGCACCGCCACCGGCGCGGATTCCAGTACCTTTGCCGTCAGTGACTTGCGGCCGATGCGTTGCTGCAGCAGGGCGAAGGGCTGCACACGGCCATCCTTCCACACCACGATTTCGCCGTCGATCACGGTCCCGTCCGGCAGGCGTTCTGTCAATTGGCCCAACTCCGGAAAGCGGTCGGTCACCAGTTCTTCGCCGCGCGACCATACCCAAAGCTGGCCCTTGCGCTTGACCAGCTGCGAACGGATGCCGTCCCATTTCCACTCGACCAGCCACTCGCTGGGCGGGCCGATGATGCTGTCGAATTCCTGCGTGGGTAATTGCAGCGGATGCGCGAGGAAAAACGGGTAGGGCTGGCCATCCAGTTTCAGGTCGCGTTCGCTGCCGTCCAGCGGGGCGATGAGCCGGGCAAAATCTTCCGCGCTCGGTTTGGCTGACAGGTCGGTGTAACCCACCAGACGCTGGGCAACCTGCTTGGCGTCGATGTCGCCCAGGGCGGCTAGCGCGCGTGTCACCAGCAGCTTGGAAACGCCGACGCGGAAACTGCCGGTGATGAGCTTGATGCAGACGAACTGGCTGTTGCGGTCGAGCCGTCCCAGCAGCGGCAGCAGGCGTGCCAGTAGCTCCTCCGGCGGCAAGCCACGCAAGGGCAGCAGATGCTCCTCGACCCAGATTGCCAGCCCGTCATTAGAGGTGTACTCGGATTGCGGCAGCAACAAGGCAATGGTTTCGGCGAGGTCGCCGACAGCGGCATAACTTTCCTCAAACAGCCACTCGGGCAGCTGGGAGGCCTGCAGCACCAGAGCGCGCAGCACCTTGGTGGGCACGAGCTGGCGCGGTCGGCCACCGGCCAGGAAATAGACTGCCCACGCTGCATCCGCCGCCGGCACCTGGGCGAAATATTCCTGCATGGCCTGCAATTTGGCGTTGCTGCTGGTGGTGGCATCCAGTCGGGCGTAGAGGGCAGCGAATTCCTTCATGCCTCCGGCCTTTCGATAACTTCCTGCGCTCTGGCTCCCCCCGCTTCGCTTGCAGTGACTGCTTCATCATCGCCATATTCGGTAGAGAAGCTGGCTGCGTCCAGCCCTTGTTCGCACAGCCAGCGCACCAGCGGATGGATTTGGCCGTGGGTGACGAATACGCGCTGGGCGCCGGTGGCCTCTATGGCCTTCAGCAGGCTGGGCCAGTCGGCATGGTCCGACAGCACGAAGCCGCGATCGAGCCCATGACGCCGTCGCGTTCCGCGCAGTTGCATCCAGCCGCTGGCGAAACCGTCGGCATAATCGCCGAAGCGTTTCATCCACGGCGAACCGGCAGCCGATTGCGGCGCCAGCACGATGGATTGGCGGAATAGCGTCTTGTCCTCGACGTCGCTGACATATTGCGTGGGCGGCAGGTAGACACCGGCATCCAGATAAGCCTGGTTGAGAGGCGTGACTGAACCGTGCACGAAGATGGGCCCGATGCTGGGGTCCAGCCCGTGCAGGATACGCTGGGCCTTGCCGAAGGCATAACAGAACAGCACGGTCGCTCGGTTTTCGGCGGCATTGGCCGCCCACCAGGCGTTGATCTCGGCGAAGATTTCCGTTTGCGGCCGCCACTGGTAGATGGGCAGGCCGAAGGTGGATTCGGTGATAAAGGTATCGCAGCGCACCGGTTCGAACGGTGTGCAGGTGCCGTCATGCTCCAGCTTGTAATCGCCGGAGGCGACCCACACCTCACCGCCGTATTCCAGACGCACCTGCGCCGAACCCAGCACATGGCCTGCTGGATGCAGGCTCAGTTTTACGCCGTTGTGGAGAATGCTCTCGCCGTAGTCCAGCGTATCCAGCCGGATATCGCCCAGGCGTGAGCGCAGGATGCCTTCCCCCGGTTTTGCTGCCAGATAGTGGCCGTGGCCGTTGCGAGCATGGTCGCCGTGGCCGTGGGTGATGACGGCACGCTCCACCGGCCGCCAGGGGTCAATGTAGAAATCGCCTGGCGGGCAGTACAGTCCTTCGGGCCGGGCAATGACGAGATCCATGCGCTGCCTGCATTCAAAACGAGTCGGACCCGGTCGAATGGCTCAAGTTCAGGAAGGCCTTTGTTCGGGCAACGGGTCGTGGCCGTTGGGTTGCGGCTGTGGCGGCAGCTCGGCGATCAGCGGGTCCACGCTGCCATCCTTGTGATGACCGGGGTAGACCGTAAGATGCGGGAAGGGAATTTCGATGCCACGTTCCTGGAACACGCGCTTGATGCGTCGGTAGAATTCGCGTCGCACATCCCATTGTGACAACGCGGTGACCTGAAAGCGGCAGAGGATGGTAATCGACGAGTCGCCCAGGCTATCTACCCCGGCCATTTCGATATCGTTGAGGATGCGATCCTTGAAAGCCGGATCGGCGCGCAACTCCTTGGCGACCTCCTTCATGATCTGGATGACTTGATCGACATCTTCCTTGTAGGCGACGCGGATATTGATGACGGAGAAGGCAAACTGCCTGCTCATGTTGGTGACTACTGTGATGGCGCCGTTGGGAATGAAATGCACATTGCCGTCATAATCGCGCATCTTGACGTAGCGCAGGGTGACCTCTTCGACGAAGCCGCCCTTGCCGGCGATTTCCACCACGTCGCCCTGGCGGATCTGGTTCTCCAGCAGCAGAATGAAGCCGGTGAAATAGTCCTTCACCAGACTTTGCGCGCCGAAGCCGATGGCGACACCGGCAACGCCGGCCGTGGCCAGGATGGGCGCGATGGAGATGCCCAGCTCGCTGAGGATCAGCATCAGCGTCACTACCGAAATCAGCACGGTGAAGATGTAGCGGAAGACCTGCGTGAGCGTGCCGATGCGCTTGAGTTCTTCCGGGTTATCCTCGGCGCGGGTCAGCGCGAATGCCTGAAATACCTTGAGCAGCTTGCCCGAGGC
>DASTRT010000232.1:0-3586 GCA_035761085.1 Methylophilaceae bacterium | reverse complement strand
ATGCTGGCCCATCAGCCATTTGCAGCGGGTCTGGCTGTGATTGCCGACGAGGAGGCTCTACAGCAACGTGCCAAGGCCCTGGGAATCAGCCTGCAAATCCTGTCTTATGTTCCCAATGCCAATATGGAAGCACACGCAGGGAACGGCAAGCTCACGGTAATTCATCTACCAGTGCGGCAATCCGTGCAGCCTGGACGACTCGACCCTGCCAATAGCGGCTATGTGCTCGAAATGCTGTCAAGTGCTATTCACGGCTGCCAAGCAGGTGAGTTCGATGCCATGATGACCTGCCCGGTGCACAAGGGCGTGATCAACGATGCCGGTATTCCATTTACCGGCCACACCGAATTCCTGGCCGAGCAAACCCACGCCGAACAAGTCGTCATGATGCTCGTGGGCGGCGGTCTTCGCGTCGCGCTTGCCACCACGCACCTGCCGCTGGCTGGTGTCAGCCCCGCCATTACCCGGCAAAGCCTGGAAAAAATCCTGCGCATCCTGCATCAGGATCTGGTCAATCATTTTGGCATCGACCAGCCGCGCATCCTGGTTGCCGGGCTAAATCCACATGCCGGCGAAAGCGGCCATCTGGGTACCGAGGAAATCACCACCATTATTCCCGTACTGGAAAAGCTGCGTTCCGAAGGTATGCGACTCAAGGGGCCATTGCCTGCCGATACCCTGTTCACCCCGCACAACCTGAAGGAAGCCGATGCCGTGCTGGCCATGTATCACGACCAGGGGTTGCCTGTGCTTAAGTATGCAAACTTCGGTGAAGGCGTGAATGTCACCCTAGGCCTGCCCATCATCCGCACCTCTGTCGATCATGGCACGGCGTTGGATCTCGCTGGCAGCGGCAAAGCCAATCCGGGCAGCCTGTTTTCCGCCATACGGCTCGCAATCGAACTCACACACAGCCGGAAACGCGACTGATGCATATCCCGCGCAAACGTTTCGGCCAGAATTTCCTGGTCGATGATGGGGTCATCACCTCCTGTATAGAAGCCATTCGCCCGCGACCAGACGACTTGATGGTGGAAATCGGGCCTGGCCTGGGCGCGCTCACAAAACCCCTGCTGCAGCGTCTGAACCATCTGCACGTCGTCGAAATCGACCGGGACATCATTGCCTGGATGAAGGGACACTATCCTGCGGCCAAGCTGACGATCCATGAATGCGACGCGCTCAAATTCGATTTCACAGGTATCGGGAGAAGACTGCGTGTAGTTGGCAACCTTCCTTACAACATTTCTACCCCCTTGCTATTCCATCTGCTGGAAAGCGCCGACAACATCGTCGACATGCATTTCATGCTGCAAAAGGAGGTGGTCGAACGCATGGTGGCGACACCCTCGACACCTGCCTACGGCCGGCTCTCGGTCATGCTGCAGTACCGACTGCAGATGGAATACCTGTTCACCGTGCCGCCGGAAGCGTTCGATCCTGCACCCAAGGTAGAGTCCGCCTTCGTGCGTGCCGTGCCCTATGCGAAACTACCCCTGATGGCAAAGGAAGAGGATTTGCTGGCCAAAGTCGTCACCGCCGCTTTCGGCCAGCGCCGCAAAACCTTGCGTAATACCCTCAAGGGCCTTCTTGACGATGACGGCTTTAGCACTCTTGGCATCGACCCGCAGGCGCGGGCGGAAAATCTGTCCGTGGCCGAGTTCGTGGCCATTGCCAACCATCTGGCCTGAGCCGGCCCGGCTGATATAATTGCGGATTAAAAGGGAGAAACATCAATGAGAATGATACTGTTGGGTGCCCCCGGCGCCGGCAAGGGTACGCAAGCTACCTTCATCAAGGAAAAATTCAATATTCCGCAAATCTCCACGGGTGACATGCTGCGCGCTGCAGTCAAGGCCGGCACGCCCCTGGGGCTGGAAGCCAAGAAATTCATGGATGCCGGCGGCCTGGTGCCGGATGAAGTCATCATCGGCCTGGTCAAGGAGCGCATCAAGGATGCCGATTGCCAGGCAGGCTTCCTGTTCGACGGTTTTCCACGCACCATTCCGCAAGCCGCCGCCATGAAGGATGCTGGCGTGGACATCGATTATGTAGTCGAAATCGACGTACCCGATGAGGAAATCGTCAAGCGCCTGAGCGGGCGCCGCGTACATCCCGCTTCCGGCCGTACCTATCACGTTGCATTCAACCCCCCCAAGGTCGCAGGCAAGGATGACGTTACCGGTGAAGACCTCGTGCAGCGCGACGACGACCGCGAGGAAGTCATCAAGAAGCGCCTGCAGGTCTACCATGACCAGACCGAGCAGCTGGTCGGTTACTATTCCGACTGGGCCAAAAGCGGCACCGGCGGCGCGCCCAAGTATGTCAAAGTGGCAGGCGTCGGCGACATGGAATCCATCAAGCAGAATATCTTTTCCGCCCTGAAATAACCCTTACCGATCAGGACCATTCATGCAACAGCAGTACCCTTTCCGCGATATCGAAGCGGCGACCCAGCAGTACTGGGAGAAAAAACAGGCGTTCAAGGCCGAGCCAGACGCCGCCAAACCCAAGTACTACTGCCTGTCCATGTTCCCCTATCCCAGCGGCAAGCTGCACATGGGCCACGTACGCAACTACACCATAGGTGATGTGCTGTCTCGTTATCACCGCATGAAGGGGTTCAACGTGCTGCAGCCCATGGGCTGGGACGCATTTGGCCTGCCGGCGGAGAACGCCGCGATCCAGAACAAGGTACCACCGGCGAAGTGGACCTACGACAACATCGCCTACATGAAGAAACAGCTCAAGTCGCTGGGTTTTGCCATCGACTGGAGCCGCGAACTCGCCACCTGTCAGCCCGAGTACTACAAGTGGAACCAGTGGCTGTTCCTGCGCATGCTGGAAAAGGGTATCGCCTACAAGAAGACGCAGGTCGTGAACTGGGATCCGGTCGACCAGACCGTGCTAGCCAACGAGCAGGTGATCGACGGCCGAGGCTGGCGTACCGGCGCGCTTGTGGAAAAACACGAGATTCCGGGCTACTACCTCAACATTACGGGTTACGCACAGCAACTGCTGGATGACCTAGACAAACTGCCGGGCTGGCCCGAGCGCGTCAAGATCATGCAAGCCAACTGGATCGGCAAGAGCGTGGGCGTGCGCTTCGCTTTCACCCACGATATCAAGGACGCCAGCGGCCAGCTGATCGACGACGGCAAGTTGTGGGTATTCACTACGCGTGCCGACACCATCATGGGCGTCACTTTCTGCGCCGTGGCCGCCGAGCACCCATTGGCAACGCTAGCCGCAAGTTCGAATCCGGCTCTTTCCGCCTTCATCGACAAGTGCAAGCAAGGCTCGGTCATGGAAGCCGACATGGCGACCATGGAAAAGGAAGGCATGGACACCGGCCTCACCGTCACCCACCCGCTGACGGGCGAGCAGGTGCCAGTCTGGGTCGGCAATTACGTGCTCATGAGCTATGGTGAAGGTGCCGTTATGGCGGTGCCCGCGCACGACGAGCGTGATTTTGAGTTTGCCAAAAAATACAAGCTGCCCATCAAGCAAAGTATCGCCGTCAAAGGCGAGAGCTTTTCGATCGATGCCTGGCAGGAATGGTACGGCGACAAGACGCGCAGTGTCT
>DASTRT010000231.1:0-2642 GCA_035761085.1 Methylophilaceae bacterium | reverse complement strand
AAGCTGAATCGAAATTGCCGCCCTCCCTTTTCATTACCGGGATTCGGCGGGTTATTCTGCATCCCGCTTTCGCTGCATATTAAATGCGCGCAAGCCATGGTAGAACAGTCGTCTACGATTTGCAATACTCTATTTACAATTTATTAACAAATGTTGCTACAAAGATTCTGGGCATACTTTGGCCAGTGCTATCATGCCCTCCACCGCAAAGACTGATGCGTCCAACACACTTATATATAGATGTATAGAGAGTCATCATGAACACGCTTCCTGCTTCCCTGTATCCCGAGATCGAGCCTTATGAAAGCGGATGGCTTTCCGTCTCTGCCACTCACGAAATTTATTACGAACAATGCGGCAATCCTGCCGGCCGGCCTATGGTATTTCTGCACGGCGGACCGGGCAGCGGGTGCAACCCTGCGCAGCGGCGTTTCTTCGACCCGGCCTATTACCGCGTCATCCTGTTCGATCAGCGTGGATGCGGCAGGAGCAAGCCACAGGGCTGCACCGAGGAAAACACCATCGACCATCTGGTTGGCGACATGGAAAAACTGCGCGAGTCGCTGGGTATCGAGCGCTGGGTCGTCTTCGGCGGTTCATGGGGCAGTACCCTGGCGCTGGCTTATGCGATTGCCCACCAGCAGAGAGTCGAAGGGCTCATCTTGCGCGGCATCTTCCTGAGCCGGTCGCAGGAGCTTCGCTGGTTCCTGCACGACGTCCGCAATTTCTTCCCCGAAGTCTGGAGCCGGCTGGTCAATTACCTGCCCGAGAGCGAGCGGGACGACATCCTCGCCTCCTACGCGCGGCGCATATTCAGCGACAATCGGGAAGTCAGCCTGCCCGCCGCCTGCACCTGGAATGCCTACGAAAGCGCCATCATGACGCTGCGCCCGCCTGCCGCACCGACGGCGACACCGGCAGACGACATCCAGATCGCGCGTGCGCGCATCCAGCTGCATTACATTCTCAACGGCTGCTTTGTCGAACATCGGCCATTGCTGGAAGAGGCCAGGGCGCTTTCCCGCATTCCCACTGTCATTGTGCAGGGACGCTACGACATGGTGTGCCCGCCCGTCTCGGCGTGGGAACTGGCGCAGGCCATGCCGCATGCCGAGCTGCACATGATTCCGGATGCCGGACACTCCGCCATGGAGCCCGGCACCACTGCTGCATTGCTGGCTGCAACTGAACAGTTCAAGCAAGGTCTCAGGAAACAAAGCAGGGCGTAAGCGGGAGCAGGCAGAGGTAACCGGTCCGTCAACCGTCAACGAGGAACAGCGGAATTGGTAAGGAAATTCCACACCATCAAGGATATCGGCAAGCATCCGGCGATCGCTCTGCCGCGTGAGACCTACGCGCGTCATCGCTACAGTACGCCGCTTTTTGTATTCCGCGAAACCCTGCGCGCCTTCCAGTTCCATAACGGCTTCGGCATGTCGGCGTCGCTGTCCTTTTACGCGATGTTCGCGCTGATCCCGATGGCGCTGCTGGTGTTCTTCATGCTGAGCCACCTGATCGTTTCCTCAGACTACGCACTGGTGAAGCTGGCCATCCTCACCAGCAACCTGATGCCCAGATTCAGCAACCGCATCATGATCGAAGTCTACAACTTCTCGGGTAAGCAGGCGGTGTGGGGCGTATTCGGCCTGTTTGCCCTGCTATGGGTCATCACCCCACTGGCAGGGGCGCTGCGCTCGGCCTTCTATTCAATCTCGGCGCTGGCGGAAAAACCTTCCTATATAAGAGGCAAGGTCAAGGATGTACTCGCCGTGCTTGGCATCCTGCTGATGTTCTTTCTGTTCACCTTCGCCGGCCTGCTGGTGGAAAGGGTAATCAACTTCCTGTCGCCATACCTGGCTTATACCGGCCTCATCAACTCCGCCGCTTCGCTGCTGGTCACCACAATGCTGATTGCCATGTTCTACCGCATTTTCTTTCCGGTAAAGGTACCCTTCCGCTACATCCTGTTCGGCTCCATCGTCACTGCATCGCTGTGGCTCATCATGCGGCCCGCGTTCGCGCTATTCCTGTCCATCAATGAATCCTACGGCTCGATGTTCGGCGGCATGAAGAACATGTTCATCTCCATCGGCTGGCTGTACTACACCTTTGCCGTTTTCATGCTGGGCACCGAGCTGATTGCCACCCTGCGACGCAAGGATGTGCTGCTGCTCCAGGGATTGTTCGGCAGCATGCCTGCCGACAAGTCATATTATCTGCAGCAACTCATGAGCCGCTACGGTCGGGTGTACAAGCAAGCAAGCTATGTGTTCCGGCAAGATGACCTGAGCCGCGACTTATATTATGTCGTCAGTGGCCGTATCGATATCGTGCAGAGCGGCCGCCTGATACGGTCAGTGGAAGCGGGCGAGTATTTCGGGGAAATGTCGCTGTTGACCGAAACCCCACGCATTGCCGATGCGCAGATAGCCTCTGCAGAAGCGGAAGTCATCGTGATCAGTCCGGAAAACCTGCAAACGCTGCTGGCCGAGCCCACCGTCGCCATGCGATTCCTCAAGCAGATGGCACTGCGGCTGCATCGAACCCACCAGGGCGACCTCGCCTGACGCAAAAAAGCGGCAGCAGATTGCTCTGCCGCCGCCAGTTGGAGATTTAAAACATCAAGTCAAATTCCTATCCGG
>DASTRT010000230.1:0-3391 GCA_035761085.1 Methylophilaceae bacterium | reverse complement strand
CGGACAAGATGACCGGCCACCAGCCGACCTATTTCCTGATCCGCCATGCCGCCTATCTGACGGTCAGCCTCGCGGCCGCCGCGCTGGCTTTCCAGGTACCCACGCAAGCCTGGCAGAAATTCGCCCCGTACCTGTTCATCGCAGGCGTGCTGCTGCTCATGCTGGTGCTGGTGCCGGGTATCGGCCGCGAGGTCAATGGCAGCCGCCGCTGGTTGTCGCTGTTCATTATCAACCTGCAGCCTTCGGAATTCATGAAGCTGTTCGCCACCATGTACGTGGCGGACTATACGGTACGCAAGGCCGGCGTCATGGATAGCTTTACGCGCGGTTTCCTGCCCATGCTCATCGTCATGCTGATCGTCGGCGGCCTGCTGCTGCAGGAGCCGGATTTCGGCGCCTTTGCGGTGATCGCAGCCATCTCGATTTCCATCCTGTGGCTGGGCGGCATCAATGCCAGGATTTTCGTCAGTCTGCTGGTGATGCTGGTCATCGGTTTCGTGCTGCTGATCTGGAGTTCACCCTACCGGCTACAGCGCATCATCGGTTTCATGGACCCGTGGGCAGACCCGTTCGGCAAGGGCTACCAGCTGTCGCACGCGCTGATTGCCTTCGGCCGCGGCGAGTGGTTCGGAGTCGGTTTGGGGGCCAGCGTGGAAAAGCTGCTGTACTTGCCGGAAGCGCACACCGACTTCCTGCTGGCGGTAATTGCCGAGGAGCTTGGCTTCGTCGGCGTGATGACCGTGGTAGCCCTGTTTGCCTGGTTGGTGGTGCGTGCTTTCGGCATCGGCAAGGAAGCGATTGCCAATGAGCGCTACTTCTCCGCACTGCTGGCACAGGGCATAGGCATCTGGTTCGGCGCGCAGGGCATCATCAATATGGGCGTGAACATGGGTTTGCTGCCCACCAAGGGCTTGACCCTGCCGCTGCTGTCCTTCGGCGGCAGCGGCATTCTGGCCAACTGCATCACGCTCGCTGTTTTGCTGCGCATAGACTTCGAGAACCGCAGGTTGCAAAAGGGGCTGCCGGCATGACCAAGACCCTGCTCATCATGGCAGCCGGCACAGGAGGCCACATCATGCCGGGCTTGGCAGTGGCCGAGGCGATGCGGGCACGCGGCTGGGAAGTGTGCTGGCTGGGTACACGCCATGGCATGGAAAACCGGCTGGTACCGCAACGCGGCGTCAGCATGTTCAATGTCGATTTCTCCGGCCTGCGCGGCAAGGGCTGGCTGCATTCCTTCATCGGCCTGTTCAAATTGGCTGGCGCCACCCTGAACAGCTGGCGTTATATGGGTCGAGTGCATCCCAAGGTCGTGCTCGGGATGGGCGGCTATGTGACCATCCCTGGCGGGCTGGCCGCAAGGCTACACCACCTGCCACTGGCGGTGGTCAATGCCGATGCCTCGCTACTCATGTCGAATAAGGCGCTGGCCAGCTCCGCGCAGCGCGTGCTGTTCGGTTTCGAGGGCGAACATAACGACAAACTGGCCGACAAGTCCCGCGTGACCGGCAACCCGATACGCGCAGAAATCGCCGCCCTCCCCGCTCCCGAGCAACGCTTTGCCGGGCGTAGCGGCCCGCTGAACCTGCTCGTCATCGGCGGCAGCCTGGGTGCCAAAGCCCTGAACGAGACCTTGCCCAAGGCGCTGGCACTGATTCCCGAAGCTCAACGCCCTGTAGTGACCCATCAGGCCGGTGCGCAGCATGCCGATGTACTGCAACGGGCTTACGACGAAGCCGGGGTAAAGGCCAGGGTGTTGCCCTTCATCGACGATATGGCCTCGGCTTACGCCAATGCCGACCTGCTGATCTGCCGCGCCGGCGCTATCACCATCAGCGAACTGGCTGTCGCCGGCGTGCCCAGCATCCTGGTGCCGCTGGTCGTCTCCACCACCTCGCATCAGCGCGACAACGCCGAATGGATGGCTTCCTACAATGCCGCCATTCATCTGCCGCAGGAAAAGATGTCGCCCGAGCAACTGGCGCGGCTGCTGCAGAGCTTCACGCGCGAGGAGTTGCTGGCGATGGCGCAGGCTGCACGCAAACTGGGCAAGCCGAATGCGACCGAAATGATCGCGAATGAACTGGAGGAGATCGCCCTGCCATGAAGCATAAGGTGAAAAAAGTGCATTTCGTCGGCATCGGCGGCTCCGGCATGAGTGGCATCGCGGAGGTGTTGCTGAATCTCGGGTTCAGCGTCAGCGGTTCCGACCTGGCCAGCAACGGCACCACACAGCGCCTGACCAAGCTGGGAGCGCAGGTATTCCAGGGGCACGATGCGGTCAACCTGCAGGATGCCGATGTCGTGGTCGTCTCTTCGGCCGTGCGTGAGGACAACCCAGAAGTGGTTGCGGCGCGCAGCCAGGGCATTCCCATCGTGCCGCGTGCGCTGATGCTGGCTGAACTGATGCGATTCCGGCAGGGCATCGCTGTCGCCGGCACCCACGGCAAGACCACCACGACCAGCCTCATCGCCAGCATCCTGGCCGAAGCCGGCATGGACCCGACCTTCGTCATCGGCGGACGGCTGGAAGCCGCAGGCAGCCACGCACGTTTGGGCACGGGCGAATTCATTGTGGCCGAGGCGGATGAATCCGATGCCTCCTTCCTGCACCTGACGCCGGTGATCTCGGTGGTGACCAACATCGACGCCGATCACATGGACACCTACGAGCACAGCTTCGAAAAGCTCAAGGGCGCGTTTGTCGAATTCCTGCAGCGGCTGCCGTTTTACGGCATGGCCGTGGTGTGCATCGATGACCCGAATGTGCGGGCGATCTTGCCCAGCGTTTCCAAGCCCATCATGCCCTACGGCTTCTCCGAGGAAGCACGCATCCGCGCGACCAACGTGCGCGCCGACAACGGCCGCATGCATTTCACCGTGCATCGGATCAATGGCACGACAACGACGTTCGATATCACCCTCAACCTGCCGGGCGAACACTACGTGCTCAACGCGCTGGCAGCGATTGCTGTAGCCAGCGAGCTCAACGTGCCGGATGCCGCCATCATCAAGGCGCTCTCCGAATTCAAGGGCGTTGGCCGGCGGTTTGAGCGCTACGGCGAGGTGCCGGCCAGGAGTGGCGGAACGTTCACCCTGATCGATGACTACGGCCATCATCCGGCCGAAATGCAGGCGGTCATCAATGCGGCGCGCGGCGCCTTCCCCGGTCGACGCCTGGTGCTGGCTTTCCAGCCGCACCGCTATACACGCACCCGTGATTGCTTCGAGGACTTCGTGCGCGTGCTGTCTTCCGCCGACGCTGTGCTGCTGACCGATGTGTATTCAGCCGGCGAAGCACCCATCGTGGCAGCGGACGGACGCAGCCTGGCCCGTGCAGTGCGCGTGGCCGGCAAGGTGGAACCGGTGTTTGTGGAAACGCCGGCCGAAC
>DASTRT010000229.1:0-4939 GCA_035761085.1 Methylophilaceae bacterium | reverse complement strand
GCGCCACCAATAGATAACGTACGCCATCGCGCAGCATGCCGCCCCACGAAGCATTCGGCGCCTGGATGCCCAGCCCGAGGAAGGACAGGCTGGCTTCGGCGATCACCAGCCCGGCAATGCTGTAAGTGGCCTCCACCACCAGCGGGGCGGCAAGCAATGGCAGCATGTGTCGTGTCATGATCCTGGGAATGGTGGCGCCCATGGATTCTGCCGCCAGCACGTGCTGACGGTTGCGTAGCGATAGCGCCTGTGCCCGCGTTAGCCGGGCATAGCCGACCCAGGAGGTCAGGCATAGGGCCAGGACGAGATTGTTGAGTCCGGGGCCGAGCACGGCGGCAAAGGCGATGGCCAGCAAAATGCCAGGGAAAGCGAGAAAGACGTCGGTGATGTGCATGAGCAACCGATCCACCCAGCCGCCGAAATAACCGGCCATCAGACCTAGTGTGGTGCCTAGGGTTAGCGTGATGGAAGTCACTGCAATTGCTACCAACAGCGACACCTGCGCCCCAGCCAGCAGGCGCGCGAGGATATCGCGGCCGAGGTCGTCATTGCCCAGCCAGGCATGGCTGTCGGGCGAAGCCAGGATGCGCTGCAGGATGATGGTATTGGGGTGCAGGTTCACCAGCTGCGACAGGATGACGGCAGCAATCCAGAACAGGATGACCAAGAGCGGCCAGTGTTTCATGTACCGCCCCATCTCTTTTTCGTCATACCGGCGAAAACGAAGCCAGGAAACCGAGTTTCGAGGAATGGCCAAGCCCGCATCCACAATGCAGGCTCGTGCTTTATACGCCACGCCTCCTGTTCGTCATACCGGCGAAAGCCGGTATCCAGTCTTTTTACGCCCTTTCTAGATTCCGGCTTTCGCCGGAATGACGGTATAGATATGTGGTTCGAGTGCTTGAAGTGAATCATGAATACCGCACCCGCGGATCCAGCCGGCTATACAGCAGATCGGTCAGCAGGTTGATGAAGACGTAGGCCAGCGCGATCACCAGCACACAGGCTTGCGTCACCGGGTAGTCGCGCTTTTCGATGGATTCCACCAGCAGCCGGCCCAGGCCTTCCCAGCCGAAGACTGTTTCGGTGATGACTGCTCCAGCCAGCAATCCGCCGAGTTGTAGGCCCAGCACGGTGACGATGGGCAACAAAGCCGCACGCAAGGCATGGCGCAGGATGACGGTACGCTCTGGCAAGCCCTTGGCTCGCGCCGTGCGCACGAAGTCCTCATTTAGCACTTCCAGCAGACTGGCGCGCGTCATGCGCGTGAGGATGGCTGCAAGACCGAAGCCCAGCGTCAGCGCCGGCAGCACGATGGAACCCGGCGTTTCCATGCCGCTCACGGGCAGCAGGCCTAGCCACAGGGCGAACACCAGCATGAGCAGCGGCCCCAGCCAGAAAGCCGGCATGGCAGACAGGGACAAGCTCAGCAGCGTGGCCAGCTTGTCCGGCCAATGTTGAGCTCTCAGCGCAGCGGCAATACCCAATGGCAAGCCGATGCAGATGGCAATCACGAAAGCTGCCAGGGCCAACCGCGCAGTTGCCGGAATGCGCTCTGCGAGCAGTTCGGAGACTTGCGTGTGGGAATGGATGGAGCGCCCGAAATCGCCATGCGCGAGACTCACAAGGTAATTCCTGAACTGAATGGCAATAGGTTGATCGAGCCCCAGCTGGGCGCGCAGCTGGGCACGGTCGGCACTGGTGGCCGACTCGCCCAGCATGACTTCGACCGGGTCGCCCGGCACCAGATGCACCAGCAAAAAGGTCAGCAGCAGGACGCCGAACACCACCGGCACCACTCCAAGCAGGCGCTTAAGCATGCGAAGGATCAGGCATCCGTGATGAGGACAGGCGTGCCGACCGGCACTTGCTCGAACAGTGCCATGACATCGCTGTTGCGCATGCGGATGCAGCCATGCGACCCCGGTTTGCCCATCGTCTCCGTGTCAGGCGTGCCGTGGATGTAGATGTAGCGCTGCATGGTATCCACATTGCCCAGACGATTGAAGCCGGGCTCACAGCCGGAAAGCCACAGGATGCGCGTCAGTATCCAGTCGCGGCCCGGGTATTGCGCGCCCAGTTCGGTTGTCCAGATTTCTCCGGTCGGGCGACGTCCGCGGAACACGCTGTTGATTGGAGCATCACGCCCGATCTTGGCGCGAATGATGTGGCGACCGCGCGGCGTGCAGTAGCTGTTCTTCTGCTCGCCTGCACCCTTGAGCGCAGTGGAGACCGGGAAGGTAGCCAGCGTCTCGTCTCGGTCATTCGAGACCGTCAGACGTTGCTCAGCGATGGAAATCTTGATCTGCATGTTCATTGACTTCGTTTTATCGTCGCAAGGTCATCCCACTTGCCGTCGGGCTGCGGCGCGTACCCGGTCAGCCCCTTGCGCATGGCGGCAAACTGGCCCTCGTACCACAGCGGCACATAGGGCAGCAGCTTGTGGACACGGCTGGTTACGCCCTGCCAATCCGCCTTGTCAATCATGGCATCCACCCTGCTGTCGCTGAATTGGCCGCGATTTGCGCCAGCAGGCGGCACCGATGTACTGCCAAATGCGAGGCGGTAAATCTCCGGCGTCTTGATGCCGACCCAGGTCAGTCCGTAGAGCTGGAATTTACCATGTTTGACATCGTCGAAGAATGTACCCCAATCCAGGCTAAGGATTTCCAGCTCGATGCCTGCCGGTCGCATCTGCGCCTGCAGGATGGTCGCCAGCCGCACGCGCTGGGCATCGGTGGAAGTCTTGTAGACGAGCTTGAGCGGCAACTTCACGCCGGCTTGCTGCAGCAGGCTGCGGGCAAGCTTCGGGTTGTATTCATAGCCGGTGAGATCGGGATTTCCCGCCCAGTGTTCGGGCGGCAAAATAGTCTCGGCCTCGCGGCTGCCCTCGATCAGGGCATAACGGATGACGGCTTCGCGGTTGATGGCATGCGCCACGGCCTGGCGCACCAGGGCATTCCGTAGCTGCGGGTCTTGCATGTTGAACCCCAGGTAGGAGAAATTGGTGCCGGGCGAGAACTTCACATTCACACCGGATTGCTTCTGCAGATAACGCACCAGCTCGGGCGGCAGATCGCCTTGGATCAGATCTGCTTCGCCACGCAACAGCTTGAGCACGCGCACGGTCGGGTCGCGCACTTCGGTCAGTACGAACTCCTGTTTGTCGGACAAGCGCTGAAGACGCACCACGCTATCCCATGAGACGAAACGCAAAGGGCCGCTGCCAATTGGATCGTGGGCAAAATCGTGGTTTCGGGAGATCAGGTCAGCCGGCAGAATGCCGAGAATCAGCCGGGCGGGGAACTCTTCGTCAGGAGCTTTGAGCGTGAAATCCACGGTGTTCTCATCCACCGCGGCGATATTGCTGACATTGGAGAATTCAGCGGTATGCGGCGAGTTGCGCACGGCCAGCAGCGATTGATAGGTTGCTGCCACGTCCGCGGCGGTGACGGGCTTGCCATTGTGGAAAGGCGCCCTGCCCGGTTTGAGCGTGAAGCGGTAATGCGTGGGGCCCAGAACCTGCCAATCGGCCAGGTCGCCGATGGGGCGGGAGTGCTCGTCAAAGTCCACCAGCGGCTGATAGATCAGGCGGTTGATGCGTTCGGAAGCGGCATCGCTTGCATACCGCGGGTCCAGATTGAGGGGTGCCTGCGCCAAAGCGAAGCGGATATTATTGGAATGGTCGGGCTGGGAACAAGCTGCAAGCAGCAAACACAGGCCGAGCGCGAACAATCTCATCATGCCGAGAGTCTACTGGATTAACCTTTTCGCCGGAATGCAGCACATCAATGGATACCTCGAACATCGCACGCGTTTACAGCTTCCCGCCAATCGCGGCGCCGCATACGCGCGTACTGATCCTGGGCTCGATGCCCGGCGAGAAGTCGCTGCAGATGAACCAGTACTACGCGCATCCGCAGAATGTCCTGTGGCGCATCATGGGGGACTTGGTAGGCGCTGGGCGTGAACTGGCTTATGAGGAGCGCGTGGCCAAACTGCTGGAAACCGGCATCGGGTTATGGGAAGTGCTGGAATCCTGCCACCGGCCCGGCAGCCTCGATTCCGCCATCAACCCGCAGACCATGCAGTCCAACGATTTCAATGGTTTCTTCGCTGAGCATTCCCAAGTCACGCATGTGTTCTTCAATGGTGGTCTGGCGGCTGATGCCTACCGTCGGCGAGTGAAACCGATCTTATCGGCAGACTACGATTACATCCGGTACGAACGGCTGCCTTCCACCAGCCCAGCGCACGCGTCGAGGAATTACCAGCAGAAGCTGGAAGCGTGGCGAAGGGTTGTTGAGGTTTTGAGGGGCTAGTATTCAACGGGTTTAACTTGACCCTGCCAACTGATTGACCAAGCAAGGCAGATGCGGTGCAAGGCGCTTATTCCACCCTCTTGGCTTGATTAAGTCAGAAGATGCAGTTCAAGGCGTCCGGAGCACAGGAGCCGAGACAGTACACGAAGTACGACGAGCGCTCCGAGCACCGCACAACGAAGAAATGCGCTTCTGAATTAATCAAGCTTTTCGAAGACAGCGATGGATTCGACGTGAGAGGTATGCGGAAACATATTGATGATGCCTGCCGCCTTGAGCCGATAACCCCGCGTATGCACCAGCACTCCTGCATCTCGCGCCAAGGTTGCCGGGTTGCAGGAGACGTAAACAATGCGCTTGGGCGGCACGGCTTCGCTCTCACTATCTTCCCCGGGCAGGGCCTTGAACAGTTCCAATGCGCCGTCACGCGGGGGGTCTACCAACCACTTGTCGAATGTGCCTAGCTCGGCCAGTGCTTCCGGCGTCATCTTGAACAGGTCGGCTTCACGATATTCCGTCTGTGCTTTGAGATTATTCAAGGCAGCGCTTTCCTTCGCGCGTTCCACTAGCGCCTTGGAACCTTCCATGCCCAGCACGGTTGCGCCGCTGCGTGCTAT
>DASTRT010000228.1:0-4021 GCA_035761085.1 Methylophilaceae bacterium | reverse complement strand
TCCGGTGCCATGGGAGTTGATGGTACGCTGGCGTTCGCTGAGTTCCGCCGGCTCACGGTCGGCCCAGGTATCGGCATCGACCAGGGCATTCAGCGTGCCGACCACGGCATTCAAGCGAATGATGTCACCCGTTCTGATCTTGCCCAAGGGGCCGCCCGCCAAAGCTTCAGGGCTGACATGAATGGCCGCCGGCACTTTGCCGGAAGCTCCACTCATGCGGCCGTCGGTTACCAGCGCCACCTTGAAGCCCTTGCCCTGCAGCACGGCCAACGGTGGTGTCAGTTTGTGCAGTTCCGGCATGCCGTTGGCACGCGGGCCCTGGAAGCGCACCACGGCGACGAAATCGCGCTCCAGTTCGCCTTCCTCGAATGCGGCCAGCAGTTCTTCCTGCGTTTCGAATACGATGGCTGGCGCCTCGATGATGTGGCGGTCTTCCGGCACGGCAGATACCTTGATAACCGAGCGGCCCAAGTTACCCTTGAGCAATCGCAGGCCGCCAGTCTGGCTGAATGGGTTACTGGCCTTGCGCACCACAGTGTCGTCACCGCTCTCCTCCGGCAGATCGCGCCAGACGAGGTTGTCGTTCTCCATCGTCGGCACCTTGCCGTATTCGCGCAGACCGCCTGCGGAAACCGTCATGACTTCCGGATCCATCAAGCCATCATCAATAAGTTCGCGGATAACAAAGCCCGGACCGCCAGCAGCCTGGAACTGGTTCACGTCAGCCTTGCCGTTTGGATAGACGCTCGCCAGCAGCGGTGTCACACGCGATAGGTAATGGAAATCGGTCCAGTCGATAATGATACCGGCAGCACGAGCTACGGCCACCCAGTGAATCAGGTGATTGGTGGAGCCACCGGTTGCCAGCAGAGCCACCATGGCATTCATGATCACGCGTTCATCAACCATGCGCCCAATAGGCGTGAAGCGCTGCTTCTGGGTATTGGAAATCACGGTACGCACGGCTTGGCGCGTCAGATGCTCACGCAGGCCGTCGTGCGGATGAACGAAGGCGGCACCAGGGACATGTAATCCCATGGCTTCCAGCAGCATCTGATTGCTGTTGGCCGTGCCGTAGAAGGTGCAGGTGCCCGGGCCGTGATAGGCAGCGGATTCGGAAGCAAGCAGTTCCTCACGGCCCACCAGACCTTGCGCGTATTTCTCGCGCACCTTGGACTTGGAGGTATTGTCGAGACCGGTGCTCATCGGTCCTGCGGGCACGAACACGCAAGGCAGGTGACCGAAATGCAGGGCGCCAATCAGCAGGCCGGGTGCGATCTTGTCACAGACGCCCAGCAGCAGCGCGGCATCGAAAACATCATGAGAAAGCGCAATTGCCGTACCCATGGCGATCGTGTCGCGCGAGAAAAGGCTGAGCTCCATGCCGGGTTCGCCCTGGGTGATGCCGTCGCACATGGCAGGGACACCGCCTGCCACTTGCACCGTCGCACCATTCTTGCGGGCTTCGTCCCTGATGATTCCCGGATAGGTTTCGTATGGCTGGTGTGCCGACAACATATCGTTGTAAGCAGTCACCACGCCGATATGCGGCCCCTTTTCTTCTACCAGGCGCAGCTTGTCGGTGGGCAGTAGTGCGGCAAAGGCATGCGCCACATTGGCGCACCCCATGCGGTCTGCGCCGCGCGGCTTTTTAATTGCCTGTTCGATCCGCTGCAAATACGCATTGCGCGTGGGCGCACTGCGCTCGCGAATCCTTTCTCTTATCTCAATCAGGGATTGTTTCATGGCGGGAACTACGGATTATCAATCTTTCGATTATCCCCAAACGGGGGTATATCGTCAATTCAAGGCTTGGCGCAAAACAGGCTAAACCTTGCTCACCAGCACGTCCTCCATGATGAGATATTGCAGGTCGCAGCCATAGAACATGTTGAGAGCATCGGTCGGGGAGCAGATCATGGGTTCACCGCGCCGATTGAGCGAAGTGTTGAGCACCACGGGAATACCGCGCAGCTTTTCCAGCTCCTCGATCAGCGCGTAATAGCGCGGATTGGTCTCGCGCGTTACCACCTGTGCACGGGCCGTGCCGTCCTCATGCACCACTTCGGGGATACGCGGCTTCCAGTGATCGGCTACGTCAAAGGTAAAGGTCATGTAAGGTGCCGGGTGATTTGTCTGCAGGATATCCGGCGCCGCGCGGTCCAGCATGCTGGGGCAGAATGGTCGCCAGCGTTCGCGGTACTTGATCTGCGCGTTGATACGATCGGCTACACCTGGATGGCTGGGGTCGCCGAGGATGCTGCGACAGCCCAGCGCACGCGGACCAAACTCCATGCGCCCCTGGAACCAGGCCAGCGGGTTACCGTCTGCCAGCAGCTCGGCGCCCTTCTTCGCGGCATTGTCGATACGCTCGAACTTGGGCTTGGCAGGATGCCCTTCACACGCAGCCATGCACTCTGCAGTGGTAAACGAGGGACCGAGGTAGGCATGCCGCATGGGCTCGACTTTCTCACCCAGCTCGGCCGCGGCAAATGTAGCGGCACCCAGTGATGTTCCGGCGTCGCCAGAGGCCGGCTGCACGAACAATTCTTTCACGCCGGGCATGGCAATGATGCGCTGGTTGAGCTTGACGTTGAGTGCCACGCCGCCTGCCATGGCGATACGGCCGGTTTCCCGAATGATATCGCCCACATAATGATCGATCATCTTGAGCGCCACATCTTCCAGCAACTGCTGTACGGAAGCCGCGTAATGGATGTACGGGTCGTCGATCTCGTCGCCCTGGCGCTTGGGGCCCAGCCACTCGACCAGTTCGGGTGTGAAATAGTAGCCCTTGCCGTTTTCCTTATAGCGACGCAGGCCGACGACATTCACCAGATGGGTATTGACGCGTAGGTCTTCGCCGTCGAATTCAATCAGTTTCGACAGGTCGTATTTGTGCGGATCGCCATATGGCGCCATGCCCATGACCTTGAATTCGCCATCCAGCATCTCGAATCCCAGATATTCGGTAATGGCCCCATACATGCCGCCCAGCGAATCCGGGTCGTAGAACTCCTTGATCTTGTGGATCTTGCCGTTTTCGCCATAGCCGAAAAATGTCGTCGCATATTCGCCCTTGCCGTCTATGCCGACAATCGCAGTCTTTTCCTGAAAACCGCTCAGATGATAGGCGCTGCTGGCGTGCGAAAGATGGTGCTCGACGGGAAAGTAGCGCGCCTTGGTCAACCCAAGATCGGCCATGAGCTGCATGGCCTTGTCGCGATTGCGGCGAAAGCGGCGGTTGCCGTTGAAAATGGCGTCGATGGCGCGATCCGGCGCATACCAGTGGCGCTTGGCATAGTGCCACCGAGCCTGACTGGAGAGCGGAATCTCGGCATAGGGAAATGCGACGACATCCACCTGCTCCGGCCGCACGCCGGCTTCCTTCAGACAGTACTTCGCCGCTTCATAGGGAAATTTGTTCTTGGCGTGCTTGTCGCGAATGAAACGCTCTTCTTCCGCTGCCGCAATAATCTTGCCATCTACCAGAATGGCGGCCGAGGCATCATGCCCTACGGCGCCGGACAAACCCAGAATAATCATTTGTTCTCGCTAATGTTCATATGCTGATCCCTGCCATTGCCAGCACCGCTTCCCCTCGATACTGCTCCCTCAAGGCCGCTTCCAGCAGCTGTCGGGTATCAGGCGTATTTTCCCAGTTCTTCAGAAATCGACGCAAATCGCGCGCATGCCTGGCTTTGAAACGCCAACCGCAACCAAGCTGACGCATCGCATCAAGATCCAGCAGGACAGGTTTGCCATCCGCCAGCAGCAGGTTGCTCGCTTTCATGTCGCCATGCTCGACGCGCAACAGGTAGAGTTTGTACAACAGTTGTGCCAACTGGCCTGCTATCTGTTCGCGCTGCTGACATGAGGCGCCAGCCAATGCTTCTGCTACCGGCATCCCCGGCACCCGAGCAGCGATGAAATAACTTTGCCGGCGCACCCAGCCGAAGCGTCTCTCTACAAGTGCCACAGGCTCGGCCGTAGCAATGCCATAGAACCGCAACAGATAGGC
>DASTRT010000227.1:0-2821 GCA_035761085.1 Methylophilaceae bacterium | reverse complement strand
CTCCCGCAGGGCCGCAGGCAATGAACCGCTTACGTCGCCCAATCCGCCGGTCTTGACGAGCGGATAGGCTTCCGAAGTTACAAACAAGATACGCACGACGGGCTCTTCTTAAAGTTATTGAGATGGAATGGTATGCTGTGGATGAGATTGAATCTCGTAGCGACTTCATCATACTGAGCGCCCCGGCGCTTATCAAGGCGAAACCGGACATAATCGATCGGAGAGAATACATGTGGGCTGGGAGTTTTGCGGCGGTAGGAATAGGGGCGGCAGTCGGCGCCTGGTTGCGCTGGGGCCTTAGTATGTGGCTCAACCCGCTGTTCGATGCACTCCCGTTCGGTACGCTGGCGGCTAATCTGTTCGGCGGGTACCTCATGGGACTTGCGTTAGGTCTGGTAGGCACTGGCAGCAGCGTATCCCCCGAAATGCGTCTTTTCATCACCACCGGCTTCCTCGGTGGGCTCACTACCTTTTCCACTTTCTCAGCCGAAGCGTTTCACCTGTTTGCGCGGGGCGAGTACGGCTGGGCTTCGGCACACATGCTTGCCCATGTTGCCGGCTCGCTGATAATGACCGGGTTGGGCGTACTGACCGTCGAATTACTGCGGAATGGCTAAAACTGCAGTAAAAATAATTGATTAAATTAGGGAATCTCCCTATAATTTCGCGCTTTTCAACCTTGCCTCACCGTATCGCATAACGGGAGGCTGCAATCCACAAGGAGACTACATGCGACATTACGAAATCGTATTCATCGTCCATCCGGACCAGAGCGAGCAAGTGCCGGGCATGATCGAGCGCTATCGCACCCTGGTGACCACCAATGGTGGTGCTATTCACCGCCTGGAAGACTGGGGTCGCCGTCAGCTGGCTTATCCAATCCAGAAAATTCACAAGGCCCATTACGTCCTCATGAACATCGAGTGCAACCAGGAAACGCTGGATGAGCTCGAGCATGCGTTCAAGTTCAACGATGCCGTGCTGCGCCATCTGACCGTCCATACCAAGGAAGCTGTGGCTGCTCCTTCCCCGATGATGAAGGAAGAGAAGTCGAAGTCCCTGATCGGCGGCAGCAAGGAAGAGGAAGCACCGGCAGCAGCTTCCTGAGCCTGAAAGCAGCGCTTTGGCCACCAATCTTCTGGTCATACAAGGCGAACTGCTCAAGGTCGAAGAGCTGCGCTTCACCCCGGCAGGCATACCGATACTGAATCTAGTTATCGGGCACACGTCGGAACAGGTGGAAGCAGGCATGAAACGCAAGGTGGAATGTGAAGTGAACGCGATGGTGATGGGCGAACTGGCGAAAGCCTCCCAGTACCTGTCAGCGGGAACACAAGTCAAAGCCGCCGGATTTCTTGCCAAACGCAGCTTCAAGAGCGCACAGCTGGTATTGCATATCAACAAATTAGAGAACGTATCTCAAGCATAGAAAGGTTTCATCATGGCACGTGACATGTTCAAACGCCGCCGCTACTGCCGCTTCTCGGCAGAGGGCATCAAGGAAGTGGACTACAAGGATGTAGATCTGCTGAAGGATTTCATCAACGAAAACGGCAAGATCATCCCAGCCCGCATTACCGGCACCAAGGCCCGGTATCAGCGTCAGCTGACCACCGCCGTGAAGCGCGCGCGCTTCCTGGCCCTCTTGCCATATACCGACAAGCACTAAGGGGTAAGCCATGCAAGTCATTCTGTTAGAAAAAGTGGTAAACCTGGGTAACCTCGGCGATATCGTCCGTGTCAAGGATGGTTACGGCCGCAACTACCTGATCCCGCAAGGCAAGGCCAAGCGCGCGACCGAGGCCAACAAGGCCGAGTTCGAAGCCCGCCGCGCCGAGCTGGAAAAGCAACAGGCTGAACATTTGGCCGCCGCACAGGCGCGAGGCGAGAAACTGGCTGGCCTGACCGTGCAAGTCACGCAGAAAGCCGGCGTTGATGGCCGTCTGTTTGGTTCCGTTACCAACTACGACATCGCCGAAGCCGTAACCAAGCAGGGCTTTGAAGTCAGCAAGTCGGAAATCCGTATGCCGGAAGGTCCGCTGAAGACTGTCGGCGATCATCCGGTCAGTATCGCGCTGCACCACGATGTCGTCGTCGATATCACCGTCTCGGTGCTGGGCGAAGCCTAAACCAGTCAGACGTAAAAAAGGCCGCAATCGCGGCCTTTTTTATTACCTGTATTTCCTGCGATTGCCTAACTGCAGCGCTCCACGGGTTGGTTAGCCAGCGCCGCCCATTCTTCATCCGAATACAGCCTCGACCGGATAATGAAGCGCAAGCCGGTAGGGCGTTCCAGAGAGAATTGCCCGCCGGTACCGGGAATCACGTCCAGCGTCAGATGCGTGTGTTCCCAGTACCTGAACTGACTTTCGCTCATGTAGAACGGCACGCCGCCGACTTCTCCCAGCTTGACGTCGGAGCTTCCCAGGTAGAACTCGCCTTGCGGGAAACACATGGGCGCACTGCCGTCACAGCAGCCGCCCGACTGGTGGAACATCAGCGGCCCATGCTCGGCCGTTAGCCGCGCAATGAGCTCGAAGGCCGCGTCCGTGGCCGTCACTCTTGAAACCGCTGTGTTCATGCCAGTCAGGTGCTGTTACCGGTTTAGCCGTCTAGAAGAACCCCAACGCTTTCGGGCTGTAGCTCACCAGCAGGTTCTTGGTCTGCTGATAATGCTCCAGCATCATCTTGTGGTTCTCGCGGCCGATCCCTGACTGCTTGTAACCACCAAATGCCGCATGTGCAGGATAGAGGTGGTAGCAATTGGTCCACACGCGGCCAGCCTGGATGCCGCGACCCATACGGTAAGCGCGGCTACCGT
>DASTRT010000226.1:0-5742 GCA_035761085.1 Methylophilaceae bacterium | reverse complement strand
CTGGCACAACAGTGGAAGATTATTACGATTCACCTAATAACATATCCGGGGGTACGGTATTTGATAGCAAGCAACTGCCCTTGAGCAATTTCAATGACCAAATAGAGGTGGTCGAATGATGAGCTATCCGGCTAAAGGTTTTACCCTGGTAGAAATGGCGGTGGTTATTGTGGTCATTGGCCTCCTCATCAGTGGCATGCTGCTACCCATTAGCGCCCAAATGGACATGGAAGGGTTTCGTACTACAAATAATATGTTGCAAGAAATCAAGGAAGCCTTGCTGGGCTATGTGGTGATTAATGGCAGATTGCCTTGCCCTGCATCCGATACTTCTAATGGAATTGAAGATCCTGTCGGGGGCGGTGCTTGTACCCACCCTTATGATGGCTACCTGCCCGCTGTTACACTTGGCATTACCCCTACGGACTCCAGCGGATACGCAGTCGATGGGTGGAGTAATAATCCATCTAACCGTATTAGATATGCAGTGACGACTGCAAATACGAATGCATTTACTACAGCAATTAACAGCCTCACACTGAGTCCTGATCTTCATGTGTGTGCTAGTGGTACGGGAATCACCGCAACAGCATGTGATGCAAGTACTGCAACACTTACCGCAACTGCTGTCGCTGTTATATTTTCTTCAGGTAAGAATGCTGGCACGGGCGGAACTAGTACCGATGAAGCGCCGAATCAAGATAGCAATATCACCTTTGTTAGCCATGATGCATCCGCGGATTTTGATGACCAAATGACGTGGATATCGTATCCGATACTAGTCAACCGATTAGTGGCGGCTGGGAAACTGCCCTAATGAATGACAACCAACTCCTGCGCTACAGCCGCCATATCCTGCTACCGCAAATCAGTTATGAGGGGCAGGAAAAGCTGGTGGAAAGCCACGCGCTGATTGTCGGCGCCGGCGGCCTGGGCTCGCCGGTGGCGCTTTATCTGGCGGCGGGCGGCGTAGGCAAGCTGACGATTTGCGATTTTGATGCAGTAGATCTTACCAACCTGCAGCGGCAGATCATCCATACCACGGCGTCGGTCGGCATCAACAAGGCAGTTTCTTCGCAGCATGCGATCGCGGCCTTGAACCCGGATGTCGAAGTGAAGACCGTGCAGGAAAGGTCCACCCCGGCAGCCATGGAAGCGCTGGCGCGGGAGGCAGATGTGGTGATCGATTGCAGCGACAATTTCGCCACCCGCTACACCTTGAACAGTATCTGCGTGAAGTTGCGCAAACCCTTGGTGTCAGGCGCAGCGATTGGCTTTGAAGGCCAGGTGTCGGTATTCGATATGCGGAATAACGCCAGCCCGTGCTACCACTGTCTGTTCCCCGATATGGGCGCAGAGGAAAACCTGCGTTGCGCGGAGAACGGCGTGTTTTCGCCGCTGGTGGGTATCATCGGCACTACGCAGGCGGCGGAAGCCATGAAACTGCTCATGGGCATTGGCGAGACGCTGCAAGGGCGTTTGCTGCTGCTGGACGCCATGAGCATGGAGTGGCGCAGCATCCGTCTGGGGCGCGATCCTTCCTGCAGCGTTTGCGGAGCACACGCCGCAACTGACTGATTACTTCTTGCGACCGGGTCCTGCGAGATACCACACGATCAGCCCCAGCACGGGGAATATGATGACTCCCAGGCTCCAGAGCGCTTTAGCTGAGGTTTGCGCCGAGCTTTGGATAATTTGCACGATGGCGTAAATGTCGGCAATCAGGATCAGTAAACCAATAATCGAACCCATCTTATCTCCTTTGCTTGGTTATTTGGCGCCGATCAGGTTTTTGACGGCGCTGATGATATCGCCCGGCAGGACGACGATCTTGCTGTTGTCCGAGCCGGACATTTTCTGCAGCGTCTGAATGTAGCGGTCACCGAGCAGGAAGGTGGCCGAGCTGTTATTCTCCTTAACCGCTTCTGCAATCATTTGAATAGACTTGGCAGAAGCTTCAGCGGCGACTTTTTGCGCCTCTGCATCGCGCCTCGCGGCTTCCAGCCTCGCTTCTGCATTCAGGATCAGCGCCTGCTTGTCACCCTCGGCGCGCGTCACGACAGCCACCCGCTCCCGCTCGGCCGAGGCCTGCTGTTCCATGGCCTGCTGCATGTTGAGCGACGGCTTGATATCCTGAATTTCAACCGACTTGACGGTAAGCCCCCAGTCGGCTGCCTCATCTGCGATAGCTATCTTGAGTTCTGCCTTGATGCGGTCGCGAGATGTTAGGGCCTGGTTCAAATCCATACCCCCGATAATAGAGCGCAGACTGGTCTGTACCATGTTGCGCATGCCCTCATGAAAATTCTCGATGCCGTAGACCGAGCGCTCGATATTGGTGACTTTGATGAAGGCAACGGCATTGGCCAGGATCACCGCATTGTCCTTGGTGATGACCTCCTGCTGCGGCACATCGAGGATGATGTCCTTGGTCGTGACCTTATAGCTCACCCGGTCGAATATCGGAAAAATCAGGTTGAAGCCGGGCTTGATGACGGCATGGAATTTCCCCAGCCGCTCCACCACCCATTCCTCGCCTTGCGGCACGATGCGGATGCCGAGCCACAGGACGATGACGACCGGGATAAGCAGGGCGATCATGAATTCAAGCATTGGGTTTCCCTCGCTGGTTAGTTAATTGTCGACTTGCTCACGCGCAAGGCATTGCCTTCGATGCTGGTGATCACGGCATCAGCGCCGGCCTCAATGGTTTCGTCGGAGATGGCGGTCCACTCACGGCTTCCCATTACGCCTTGGGCGAAGCGGATGCTGCCATTCTGTCGCGGGCTAACTGGCTCGATAATGGTGCCTATCCGACCGATTTCATCGCCTTGCGACTGGCCGACACGCAAGTCCGGCCCAGCCTTCCGGTACGTGGCTTTCCAGATAGCCAGCGAGCCCAGCGACAGTGCGGCAAACAGGAATAGCTGCATGACTGGTGGCATGGCGGGGAAGAGTGCGAGTGTAATGCTCATGCACAGTGCGGAGATTCCGAACCAGAGAATGTAAAAGGTCCCGCTGGCCATCTCGATGGCAATCAGGATCAAGCCAAGTATGCCCCAGGCCCACATGGGTTCTATCATTGTTGTTCTCCGGCAGGAAACCACATGCTATCAGAACTTTAACGTGATTGTGCCGCCGTCGGCGGCGCATTACACTTGAGAAAAACAAAAGGGGGAGCAGTCATGGGAATCATCGTAGCGGCCGTTCTGGTCGTGGTCGCCTTCTACTTTGTCATGGTTTACAACAGCCTCATCAGCGTCAGGAACAACGTTTCCAAGTCCTGGGCCAATATAGAAGTCCTGCTCAAGCAGCGCAATGAGGAGCTGCCCAAGCTGGTGGATACCTGCAAGCATTACATGAAACATGAGCAGGAAACCCTGGAAAAAGTGAGCAAGGCGCGTGCACAAGCGGAGAGGGCGAGAGAGAGCAGGGATGTGGCCTCACTAAGCGCGGCTGAAAATGTCATAAGGGCAGGGCTGGGCAACATTTTTGCCGTGGCCGAAGCCTATCCCGAACTTAAGGCGGATAGGGATTTCGCTCATCTGCAGTCGCGTATCACCGGGCTGGAGAATGCCATCGCCGATCGGCGAGAGCTCTATAACGACAGCGTGTATATCAATAACGTGCGCATCCAGCAGTTCCCGCAGGTGATCCTCGCGCGGCTCGCTGGATTCGACGAGCTCCAGATGTTGAATTTCTCCGCCGCCGAACTCAAGGACGTGGATATCAGCGAGCGCTTCAACGCCTGATCATGCGGCTCGGCAAGTGGGCGAACCGCTATCTTAATGCCCTAACCCTGGCCGGGCACTGCGCCCTGGCTCTCGCGGCGCTGACAATTCTCCATGATTCAGAACGTCATCAAGTCTGGTTCGCACTCGCGTTGATCAGCGCCACATTGAGTTTCTCTGCCTGGCTGTTCAATTTGCGACGACTGCTGGCCATTTCTGAGTATCCGACTTCCACCATTGCTGCTGCGGCCCAAGGCTATGTCGAGCTTGTGGGCGGAGCGCGACAGATGTTGCCAATGAAAAGCCCGCTGCAAGGCCGCGAATGTGTCTGGTATCGCTACTGGGTTTATGCCAAAGACAGCAACGGCATCTGGTGTCTGCAGCACTATCAAAGCAGCGAGGAGGCGTTCGAGATCGAGGATGCAACCGGCCGCTGCCGTGTCGATCCCCAAGGCGCCGAGCTTATCGCCGCAGAGCGACACAGCAAGCGCCAGCACGACCATCACTATATTGAAGAGCTGATTCCCGAGGGAAAATCTGTCTACGTGCTCGGCCAGTTGCAAACCATCAGCGAGGCGGCCAATGCCCAGCAGATCCGACAGGAAGTCGGTCAACTGCTGGCGGAGTGGAAAAAATCGTCAGTCAGCTTCCTGCGACGTTTTGACCGGGACGGCAACGGCGAAGTGGACATGGATGAGTGGGAGCAGGCGCGGGCGCACGCCCGGTTGGAAGTGCTGCAGCAGAAGGGCGTGCTGGGTGGAGAGGAAGTGCAGCTGATCCATGCACCCATGGACGGCCGGCTCTTCCTGATTTCCGGCCTCTCGCCCTATGAGCTACGCTCCCGCTACAAATACTGGGTGGCGCTGCATCTGCTGTTTTTCCTTGGCGCGGCACTGCTGGCATACAGCCAAGCAACTGGGGGCCTGTGATAAAATTGCGCCCCTATGAGCGCAGACCAAACACCGCAAAAAACCCTGGCAAAATCCTTTGAACCCAAAGAGATAGAAAGCCGCTGGTATCAATTCTGGGAGGAGCGCGGCTACTATGCCGCCGGCACCAATCCCGAGGTGCATGAAAATTTCTGCATCCTGCTGCCTCCGCCCAATGTTACCGGCACCCTGCACATGGGGCATGGCTTCAACCAGACCCTGATGGATGCGCTGACCCGTTACCATCGTATGAAGGGTGACAACACTTTGTGGCAGCCGGGGACCGACCATGCCGGCATCGCCACACAGATCGTCGTCGAGCGCCAGCTCGATGCGCAAGGGGTATCCCGCCACGATCTCGGCCGCGAGAAGTTCATCGAAAAAGTCTGGGAGTGGAAGGAATATTCAGGCGGCACCATCACGCGCCAGATGCGCCGGCTCGGCACTTCCCCCGACTGGTCGCGCGAGCGCTTCACCATGGACGAAGGACTCTCGAAAACGGTCACCGAGACTTTTGTCCGGCTGTATAACGAAGGCCTGATTTACCGTGGGAAAAGATTGGTGAACTGGGATGTGAAACTGGGCACCGCCGTTTCCGATCTGGAAGTCATCCAGGAAGAAGAAGACGGCTCGCTTTGGCATATCCGCTACCCGTTGGCTGATGGCTCCGGCCATCTGACTGTCGCCACCACGCGTCCGGAAACCATGCTGGGCGACGTTGCCGTCATGGTGCATCCTGAGGATGAGCGATACAAGCATCTGATCGGCAAGACGGTGAAGCTGCCGCTGTGCGACCGCGAGCTGCCCATCATCGCCGACGACTATGTGGACCGCGAATTCGGTACAGGCGTGGTCAAGGTGACGCCGGCGCACGACTTCAACGACTATGCGGTTGGGCAACGCCACAACCTGCCCATGATCGGCATCCTGACGCTGGACGGCAACATCAACGATGCCGCACCCAAACAATACCAGGGGCTGGAACGCTTTGAGGCGCGCAAGCAGATCGTGGCCGACCTCGAAGCCCAGGGTTCTCTGGAAAAAACCGAGAAGCACAAACTGAAAGTGCCACGTGGTGACCG
>DASTRT010000225.1:0-3451 GCA_035761085.1 Methylophilaceae bacterium | reverse complement strand
GAGCCCTTCACGCGAAGAGGAGATCAAGATCGGCCGCCAGATCACCGGCAACCTGCTCGGTGCATCACCGCTGGTCAAAGATGCCGCATTGCAGAAGTATGTCAACGAGGTGGGCCGCTGGGTAGCAAGTCAGAGTGAACGTCCCGACCTGCCATGGCATTTCGGCGTCATCGAGAGCGAGGATATCAATGCGTTCGCCGCGCCCGGCGGCTACGTCATCATCACCAAGGGTCTGTACCGCAAGCTGGAAAACGAAGCTCAACTGGCTGGCGTGCTGGGTCATGAAATCGGCCACGTGGTGCGGAAGCACCACCTCAAGCTGCTGCAGAAAACACAGCTGCTTAACCTCGGCGCCAAGCTGCTGGGTTCAAAAACCGGCGGCAACGATACCGTGCAAAAGGTCATCGGCAACGGAGCGGAAATTCTGGCACGCGGCCTCGACAAGAATGCCGAATACGAAGCGGATCGCATGGGAGTGATCCTGGCGGCGCGCGCTGGCTACGAGCCCTTTGGCCTGCCTGAAGTACTGCAGTCCATGGGCCAGGTCAGCGATGCCAGCCGTCTGGCCCTGCTGTACAAAACCCATCCGCATCCGGATGACCGGCTGACGCAGCTGGGGGATGCGATCGGTGGAAGGCTGGACAATATCCAGGGTAAAACCCTGGGCGAGCGTTTCTACAAGCTGAAATAAATCAGTTCGGGCGAGCCGCTTCCTCGACGCGATTGCGCCCCAGCCGCTTCGCCTGCAGCAGGGCCGAGTCAGCTGCCTCGGTCAGGCTGATGGCGCTATCGAAGAGCGGGAAGGCTGCGATGCCGGTACTGAAGGTGGCATAGACCGCTCCTTCCGGATGTGCATGCGGCAAGGTGGAAAAGTCCTTGCGGATGCGGTCGATCACCAGTTTCGCTTCATCCAGACTGACGCCCGGCAGAGCTACCAGGAATTCCTCACCCCCATAACGGCCGATCAGGTCGGTCGACCGCAGGCGGCCCTTGAGCAGCCAGGCCAATCCTCGAATCACCTGGTCGCCGACGGGGTGGCCGTACGTATCGTTGATGGATTTGAAATTGTCGATATCTATCATGGCGACCGTCAGCACCCCGTCCTTGGGCGCATGGTCCACCAGATTCTTGAGATGCGATTTGGCCGCGGTGTGATTCAGTAAACCGGTCAGACCGTCGAGACTGGTCGAGCGCTGAATTTCACGGAATCGCTCGATCTTGGTCTTGACGATGGCCGCCAGCAGCACCGGATTGAATGGCTTGCTGAGGAACTGGTCGCCGCCCAGCCGCAAGGCTTCCACCTGCATGCCGATCTCCGATTCACCGGAAACGTAGACAATCGGCAGGGAATTGTAGGCCGGCATCTGGCGCAGTACTCGCGTCGCCTCCACACCATTGAAATGTGGCATGTACATGTCCATGAGGATCAGGTCCGGCTGATAGGACTGCAAGGCCTCGAGCAGCTCGCCGGGATCGTTGATGGCGTGGGTATCGATACCCTGCTGCTGCAGCGTGCGCTGGATGACTTCGACAGCCACCCGCGAATCTTCCACCACCAGCACGCGACTCTTCTCGGTCTCCTCGGTCTGCACCAGGTTGAGGATACAGTTGAGTACCATGGTAGGCTGCTCTTCCGCCGGAATGGTTACATCGATCCCGGCACGCATGAGCGCCACCAGCGGATCCATGTTGGCTTCCTCACCCAGATACAGCAGTTGACTGGCCGGACAGCTGGCGCGAATTTCGGAGATATAGGCGAATTCTTCCTGCCGGGTTTTCTTGCCGGAGGGGATAAACAGCACGGCAAGCGGCAGCTCCTTGGTGTTGTGTTCGTCGCCCCAGAGCTTGAGATAGGCCTGGAACCCAAAGAACTGCAGCTGCAGGCTCAGGCCCTCCACCATCTCCTTCTTTTCCGGGGAGGAAACGATCCAGACGGCACGGGGCTTGATCCAGGAATTGTCGGGAGGCGGTGTCTCTAGTCGCTTGGCGCGACGGTCGCGTGCTGGCGGTTTGGAAGTGGAAACCGAGCCTTCGAGCGCATCGATTTGATGCTGGATCGACAGCATTTCCTGCTTGGTGAGGGGATGGGTATTGTGATCGCCCAACTTGGCGAGGGCTGCATTTTCCAGCCCTTCGCACAGACGCATGAGGCCCGGCAGGCGCGAGCGGTTGAAATACTCCGCCAGGCTGTTTACCGCAACGGTAAACTCTACAAACTGCTCGAACCGGCCTTCCTTGACATAGCTTTCCCAGCGACCCTTCAAGGCCTCCAGGCGCTCCTCCAGTGTGGTTTGAGAAAGTTTACCCATAGCAGCCACCCCCCTGTCCCCATTATGGCTAGCTTGAGCAGAGCCTGCAAGCCTTGACCCTGCTACTCCTTGGCGGCTCTCTTGCGCTCGTGCTCTTGCAGGTGGCGCTTGCGCAGCCGGATGGACTTGGGAGTGATCTCGACCAGCTCGTCGTCGTCGATGAATTCGACAGCCGATTCCAGCGTGAGCTGGATGGGCGGCACCAGGCGCACGGCTTCATCAGTACCCGAGGCCCGAACGTTGGTAAGCTGCTTGCCCTTGATCGGATTGACCACAAGGTCATTGTCGCGGCTATGGATGCCGATGATCATGCCCTCATACAGCTTGTCGCCCGGGTTGACGAACATGCGGCCGCGATCTTGCAACTTCCAGAGTGCGTAGGCCACAGCTTCGCCGTGCTCGGCGGAAATAAGCACGCCGTTGCGACGGCCCGGCATATCCGGCTTGACCGATGCATACTCATCGAAGATGTGTGCCATAAGACCAGTACCGCGCGTCATGGTCAGGAATTCGCTCTGGAAGCCGATCAAGCCGCGTGCCGGAATGCGATATTCCAGGCGCGTGCGGCCGTTGGCATCGGATTCCATGTTCTGCAGCTCGCCGCGGCGACGGCCCAGCTCTTCCATGACAGCACCCTGCGTATCGTCGTCGATGTCCACGGTGAGGATTTCATATGGCTCGCACTTCTCGCCGTTGATTTCGCGATACACCACGCGCGGCTTGCCGACGGCGATTTCATAGCCTTCACGGCGCATGTTTTCCAGCAGGATGGTCAGGTGGAGTTCGCCGCGGCCGGAAACACGGAAAATATCGGCATCGGCAGTATCTTCCACGCGCAATGCCACGTTGGTTAGCAGTTCCCTGGTGAGTCGTTCGCGAATCTGGCGGCTAGTGACGAACTTGCCTTCGGTACCGGCAAGCGGCGAGGTATTCACCATGAAGTCCATGGTCAGCGTCGGCTCATCCACGGCCAACACGGGCAGGCCGACAGGATTGTCACGGTCGGCAATGGTGACGCCGATACCGATGTCTTCAATGCCGGAAATAATGACGATGTCACCGGCTTCGGCCTCTTCCACCGGAACACGTTCCAGGCCGCGGAAACCCAGCACCTGGTTGATGCGACCCTGAGCCACCTGCTT
>DASTRT010000224.1:0-3491 GCA_035761085.1 Methylophilaceae bacterium | reverse complement strand
CCAAGCTGGATTAAGATGCAGATGAGGCGGAAATGAAAAGGCCTCGCATCTCTGCGAGGCCTTTTATATCTGGCTCCCCGACCTGGGCTCGAACCAGGGACACACGGATTAACAGTCCGTTGCTCTACCGACTGAGCTATCGGGGAATCGGCGAAGGCGCAATAATAATGGCTTAGCGGCCTTCGGTCAACAAAGAACAGGGATTTCGTGATGAAGAAATGGAAGCGTCTGGTGATTGCCGGCATCGTCGTTTTTGGCGTGCTTTTGGTGGTGCCCTTTTTGATTCCCATGTCGGCCTACACGCAGCAGGCGGAGCAGATTGCATCCGAACAACTGGGCGTGCCGGTAAAGCTTGAATCCATGCGTCTGGCTATCCTGCCGACCCCTCGGGTAAATGTGAGCGGTATTGTCATCGGCAAGGATGAGGAGGTGCGGGTGAAGGAAGTCGCGGTGGTACCTGCACTTTCTTCGCTATTTTCCGCTGCCAAGATGCTCTCCAGCGTGAGACTGGATGAGCCGGTGATCAAGAAGGGCGCACTGGATATTCTGGACGCGTTGACCAAGGGGGAAACGAAAGGCCCGTCACCTGTCATCGTGCAGGAGATCGAGGTGAATAATGGTCGCGTGGAATGGCCCGAGATGAAGCTGCCTGAGTTCGATGCCCAGGTGACGATGCGCCCGGACAACAGGCCGAACGCCGCGCTGATTGAAACCACCGATGGCAAGCTCAAGCTGAAACTCACTCCCCAGGGCGAAACCCAGAGCATCAATCTCACTGCGAGGGATTGGACCGTACCTTATGGCGCGCCTTTACACGTGGATACGTTGGCGAGCGATATGGTGCTGAAGGGCAATACCCTGGAGATCACACAGCTCGATGCCGGGCTTTACCAAGGCAAGGTGAACGGCACCGCGAAGCTGGATTGGACCAAGGATTGGCAGCTCAACGGCAAACTCAAGATCGAGAACATGTCGGTCAAGGAGCCCGTGCAGCTCATGAGCAAGGCCACGCGAGTGAGCGGGCGACTATTCAGCGATGGTACGTTCTCTGCGAAGTCATCTGAACCTGCCAAATTGCCCGAGCATCTGATCGCCAATTTCAATTTCGATGTAAAGAATGGCGTGCTTTATGGCATGGACCTCACCAAGGCGGCCAGCCTGCTATTACGGCAGGGGCAGAAGGGGGGAGAAACACAGTTCGATGAGTTCTCCGGCATCGTCCAGGCCAAAGGCAAGCTTTATAACTTCAAGGACCTCAAAATTTCTTCCGGCCTGATGTCAGCCAGCGGTAATGTAAAACTAATGCCGGACAAGCATCTGGATGGCGTGGCCACGGTAAATATCAAGAACAGCGCCACGCTCGCGGAAATCCCGCTGCAGGTCTCCGGTACGGTACAGGACCCGGTAGTGATGCCTACCAAGGCGGCCCTCGCCGGGGCGGCTGCGGGTGCGGCAGTCGGCGGCCCGCTGGGTGCCGGGCTAGGCATCAAGGCCGCTGAGGGTGTGGAGAAGTTGAAAGGGCTGTTCGGCGGCGAGGATAAATAGCCTTGCACCAGCTCAGCTATGCGGCCTGGAGCATCGAAACATGCGGGATCAGACGCTATCTTCATGACTTGAAGCGATTGCGTGGGCAATGGCATCAACAATCATAGAAGCTGGAGGGTTTTCATGTTCGAACTGACCGTGCCATGGTGGGAGCTGGTTCTGCGAGCGGCCATCATGTACATCGCGCTTATCGTCCTGATCCGTATCAGCGGCAAGCGCCAGATCGGCGAACTGTCGCCATTCGACCTGATTCTGCTGCTCATCCTGTCTGAGGCCGTGCAGAATGCAATGAATGCAGGCGAGGAGTCAGTAACGGGCGGGCTCATCCTGGTGTGCACGCTGATTGGCCTGAACTCCTTTATCGGCTATATCACCTACAAAAGCAAAAAGGCCGAGGACATTATCGAGGGCAAGCCGGAAATACTCATACGCAATGGCAAGCTCATCGAATCGGTTGCCGAGGATGCGAGGATTACCGAGAGCGAGCTCAAGTCAGCTTTGCGGGAAAACGGGGTTTTCCGGATCGAGGACGTGAAGCTCGCTATCCTGGAAAACAACGGTTCAGTCACCGTGCAAAGCAATGACGACAAGTCGCATAGCATCCCATCGATGTTGAAGAAATACCGATAAAAAAGGCCTCGGAAGAGGCCTTTTTGATTGCCGGCGAAACAGCTCAGACCAACGCGGAGGCGATACGGTCCAGCGCGTTTCGGAGGTTTTCCATGGAAGTGGCGAAGGAGATGCGGAAGTAGCCGTCGGCGCCAAAAGCGGAGCCTGGTACGACTGCTACACCCACGCTTTCCAGCAGGTATTCGGAAAACGCCAGGTCGGTCGCTGCAGCAATCTTGCCGGCCTTGTGCAGTTTCTCGATGGCTTCGTGCGCATCGGGGAATGCATAGAAGGCGCCACCTGCGGCAATGCACTTGATACCCGGCATCTGGTTGAAGCGATCCACCACGAAGGCGTGGCGCTCGCGGAACGCCTTGACCATGGGCTCGATGCACTCCTGAGGGCCTTCCAGCGCGGCCTGAGCTGCCACCTGCGAAATCGAGGTCGGGTTGGAAGTGGATTGCGACTGCAGGATTTCCATGGCCTTGATGATGTTGGCCGGGCCGGCGGCATAGCCGATGCGCCAGCCAGTCATCGAGTAGGCCTTGGAAACGCCATTGAGCACTACGGTGCGGTCCTTGAGCTCAGGGGCTGCATTCAGGATGTTGCAAAACTTTTCTCCTGAAAGATTCACATGCTCGTACATGTCGTCGGTGGCGATCAGGATATTCGGATGCTTTTTCAATACCTCGGCCAGCGCCTTGAGCTCCGCCAAGGAATACACCGCACCCGTCGGGTTGGAGGGTGAGTTGATGATGAACATGCGGGTCTTGGGCGTGATGGCTGCCTCGAGCTGCGCGGGCAAAAGCTTGAAACCCTGCTCGATGCCACACTGGATGATGATCGGCTTGGCTTCGGCGATCATTGCGATATCGGCATAGGAGACCCAGTAGGGCGCTGCTGCGACCACTTCATCACCGGGATTCAGCACGGCGAGCGCCAGGTTGAAAATGCACTGCTTGCCGCCGACGCCTACGATGACCTGCTTCTCGCTATACTCCAGGCCGTTATCACGCTTGAACTTGGCTACGATGGCCTTCTTGAGGCCGGGAATGCCGGCAACCGGAGTGTACTTGGTAAAGCCGCGATCTATGGCTTGTTTGGCGGCATCCTTGATGTGCTGCGGGGTATCAAAATCAGGTTCGCCAGCGCCGAGCCCGATAATGTCCTTACCCTCGGCCTTGAGTTTTGCTGCATGTGCGGTAACGGCTAAAGTGGGTGATTCCTTGATGGACTGAACGCGCCGGGAGAGTTCCAAGATCTAAAATCCTTGCAGTGGGATGGGCAAAAAAATCAAAGCAATGATTTTACCTGTAAAGCCCGCTTCGCGGAATGCG
>DASTRT010000223.1:0-8708 GCA_035761085.1 Methylophilaceae bacterium | reverse complement strand
AAGAATAGCACCAGAAGGAGATGAGGATCAGCCCGGCATAGTAGTAGCTGATCACGGGTTGAGGCAGCAACCACATCTTGGCCAGCAGCCCCAAACCGCCGAACAAGCCGGCCAGCGAAAGCCACCATTGGTTGGTGCGGGAGAACCGCCGGTAAAAGGTCAGCCCGAACACGGCAAAAGCCAGCATGATGACCATGGTACGGATGTACCAGACCTTGGGCAGAACCTCAGGGGGGACAAACAGGGCATCAAGAAAGCCATAGAGCCCGTACATGATGGCGCCGACCAGCAGGGCAATGCGGGCCTGGCGACGCAGGCTGGGGAGCGTGTAATGGCGATAAAGGGCTTCCAGGCGCTCACTGGTGAAATTGAGCGTGTACTTGTTCAATGCTGCGTTCTGCAGCAAATCCGAGCTGACAGGCATGTTCAGCCCCCCCCTATTTACCTCACAGAATCGCCAGAGGATAAGACCCCAGGATCTTCAATACTGATGCGCGCTGCTGCAGCTCGGTGAGCGCCTTGGCCACATCCACGTCTTCATGGTGGCCCTCGATATCCACGAAGAACACATACTCCCACATTCCCAGCCGCGATGGACGGGACTCGAATTTGGTCATGCTGACGCCGTGACGGGCTAATGGTTCGAGCAACTGCACCATGGCACCCGGTACGTTGCGGGCAGCCATTACCATGGAGGTCTTGTCCCTGCCCGAAGGCGCTACATCATGCGTGGACAGCACGAGGAAACGTGTCGTGTTCTTCGGGTCGTCCTCGACGCTTTCGGCCAACACATTGAGACCAAAAAGCTCGCCCGCACGCAGGCTCGCCAGCGCCGCCGCTCCGTCTTCCTGTGCAGCGATCCGCGCAGCTTCGGCATTGCTTGCGACTGCATGGCGTTCAACGTCCGGCAGATTCTGATTCAGCCACTCATGGCATTGCGAGAGCGATTGCGCGTGGGAATAAAGCTTGCGAATTCCGCGCTTGTCGTTTTGCTTGCTGAGCAGATTGTGATGCACCGGAAGCTCGACTTCACCGCATATCTTGAGGCTGGTCGCCATCAGCAGGTCGAGCGTGCGGCCCACTGCACCTTCGGTAGAGTTTTCCACCGGGACAACGCCATAATCCACCTTGCCGGCTTCGACACTACGGAATACCTCGTCAATGGAAATGCACTGAACGGGAGAGCCGAGTTTGCCGAATTGCTTGACGGCGGCCTCCTCGCTAAACGTACCCAACGGGCCGAGAAAGGCCACGGAGAGTTCTTTTTCGAGCGCACGGCAATTGGCCATGACCTGACGGAAGATGGAAGTAACGGCTTCGCTGGAGAGCGGGCCCTGGTTCTGGTCCAGCAAACGGCGCAGCACCTGAGCTTCTCTCTCCGGACGGTAGATGGGGCCGCCGTTCTTGAGGTTGCCGATCTCGCGGGCAAGCCGGGCACGCTCATTGATCAGTTCCAGCATCTGGTTGTCAATGGCGTCGATCTTGTCGCGGTGCTGCTTGAGGATTTCACTCATGTTCTGATTCCGGGCCCCTGTTGATTGCTAGCCATGAGCTTTCTCGAAGTCTTTCATGAAATCCACCAGCGCTGCAACCCCTTCGATGGGCATGGCGTTGTAGATTGAGGCACGCATGCCGCCGACCAGCTTGTGGCCCTTCAATTGCAGCAGCCCCTGCTTGTTTGCCTCAGCCAGAAAAGCCGCGTCCAGCGAGCTATCCTTCAGCCGGAAAGGCACATTCATGCGCGAACGATTTTCAACGGCAATCGGCGAACTATAAAAATCCGTGCTATCGAGATATCCGTACAACATATCGGCCTTACGGATATTGATCTTCTCCATCTCGGCAAGCCCGCCTTTGGCCTTGAGCCATTTGAAAACCAGCCCCGCCATGTAGATGGCATAGGTCGGCGGGGTGTTGTACATGGAATCGTTGTCCGCGTGGATTTTGTAATCGAACATGGTTGGCGTACCGGGAATGGTTTCGCCAATCAGATCTTCGCGCACGATGACGATGGTCAGGCCGGCAGGACCGATGTTTTTCTGTGCGCCGGCGTAGATCAGGCCGTACTGGCTGACATCCATGGGCCGAGACAGAATATGTGAGGACATATCGGCCACCAGAGGCACATCGCCCGTCTGCGGGGTCCAGAAAATCTCCACACCGCCTATGGTTTCGTTCGACGTGTAATGCACATAGGCAGCATCCGGACTCAAGCGCCATTCAGATTGTGGCGGAGCATAGGTGAAATTCGCGTCTTCGGATGAGGCCACTACATTGACCTCACAATAGCGGGCCGCTTCGGCAATAGCCTTTTTCGACCATAATCCGCTGTTGAGATAGTCCGCCTTGGTTTTGCCACGCAACAGGTTCATGGGAATCATGGAAAACTGACTGTGCGCGCCGCCCTGCAGGAACAGCACCTTGTAATTGGCAGGAATGCCCATGAGCTCGCGAAAATCGGCTTCCGCCTCAGCTGCGATGCCCATGAACTCCTTGCCGCGGTGGCTCATTTCCATGACCGACATGCCGGTACCGTGCCAGTCCATGAGCTCGCCACGGGCCTGTGCCAGAACTTCCTTGGGCAAGACCGCCGGACCGGCGGCGAAGTTGTAGATAGGGCTCAATTCAGGCTCGGCTGTGCTTCATCGTCATCGGTCTCGATGACTTTTTCCAGGCCGGAGAGCTTCTCGCCCTGGCCCAGGTTGATCAGCGTAACGCCCTGTGTCGCGCGGCCCAGCTCGCGGATTTCCTTGACGCGGGTACGGATAAGCACGCCGCCCGTGGTGATCAGCATGATCTCGTCATCGTCACCCACCAGTCTTGCGCCAACGACCGCACCGTTGCGCTCGCTGATGGCAATTGCCTTGACGCCCTGGGTACCTCGGCCGGAGTGGCGGAAATCGGAAAGCACGGTACGTTTGCCGAAGCCGTTCTCGGTGGCGACCAGCACGGTCTGCTTGTCGTCGGCTGCAATCAGCAGCGAGATCACGCTTTGCTTGGACTGCAGCTTCATGCCGCGCACGCCGCGGGTGTTACGACCCATGGGGCGCACGTCTTCCTCGTCGAACCACACGGCCTTGCCGGCATTGGATACCAGCACGATGTCGCAGTTGCCGTTGGTGACTTCAGCGCCAATCAGATAATCGTTGTCATCCAGGTTGATGGCGATGATGCCGGACTTGCGCGGATTGGAGAATTCGACCAGGGCTGTCTTCTTGACCGTGCCCTTGGCGGTACACATGAACACGAAGTGGTTCTCGTCGAACTCCTTGACCGGCAGGATGGCGTTGATCTTTTCACCCTCTTCCAGCGGGAACAGGTTGACGATAGGCTTGCCGCGGCTGACGCGGCTGCCCTGAGGCACTTCATAGACCTTGAGCCAGTAGACGCGACCGCGGCTGGAGAAGCACAGGATGTAATCGTGGGTATTGGCGACGAACATCTTGTCGATGAAATCGTCTTCCTTGGTCGCTGCCGCCTGCTTGCCGCGTCCGCCGCGACGCTGTGCGCGATATTCATCCAGAGGCTGTGACTTGATGTAGCCGGTATGGGATAGCGTGACCACCACATCCTGCGGCGTGATCAGGTCTTCCAGCGACAGGTCCTGCGCATTGTGCACGATCTCGCTGCGGCGCTTGTCGCCGAATTGCTGGCGGATGGCGGCAAGCTCTTCCACGATGATCTGGGTAACGCGCTCGGGTTTCGCCAGGATATCCAGCAGGTCGGTGATGACGTCCATCACCTCCTTGTATTCGCTGACAATCTTGTCCTGTTCCAGACCGGTCAGGCGCTGCAGGCGCATCTGTAGGATTTCCTGAGCCTGAACATCCGACAGCTTGTAGCCTTGCGCGGAGAGGCCATATTCAGGCAGCAGTCCATCCGGTCTCGAGGCATCGGCAGCGATACGGTGAAGCATCTCTTCGACCACCGGAGATTTCCAGGTGCGCGCCATCAGTTCGCGCTTGGCATCCGGGGGTGTCGGCGCCGCCTTGATCAGGGCGATCATCTCATCGACATTGGCCAGGGCGACTGCCAGGCCTTCCAGCACGTGGCCGCGTTCACGGGCCTTGCGCAGCTCGTATACGGTTCTCCGTGTCACCACCTCACGACGGTGACGCAGGAAGGCTTCCAGCATCTGCTTGAGGTTCAGGAGGCGCGGCTGACCGTCCAGCAGCGCCACCATGTTCATACCGAAGGTGTCCTGCAGCTGCGTCTGCTTGTAGAGGTTGTTGAGGATGACATCGGGCACTTCACCGCGCTTGAGCTCAATAACGACGCGCATGCCCGACTTGTCGGATTCGTCGCGCAGGTCGGAGATGCCCTCGATCTTCTTCTCGTTGACCAGCTCGGCGATCTTCTCGACGAAGGTCTTTTTGTTGACCTGATACGGCAGCTCGTCGACGATCAGCGCCTGTCGGTTGCCACCCTTGTCCAGGTCTTCCACATGGGTGCGGCCACGCATTACAACGCGCCCACGGCCGGTGCGGTAGCCTTCCTTAACGCCAACGGTTCCGTAGATGATGCCAGCGGTGGGGAAATCCGGTGCCGGAATGATATCTATCAGCTCATCCACGCTGATCTCATGGTTCTCCAGCAGCGCGAGACAGGCATCGATGACTTCGTTGAGGTTGTGCGGGGGGATGTTGGTCGCCATGCCTACCGCAATGCCCGAGCTGCCATTGATCAGCAGGTTGGGAATGCGGGCCGGCAGGATCAGCGGTTCATGTTCGGAGCCGTCGTAGTTGGGCCCAAAATCCACCGTTTCCTTGTCGATGTCCGCCAGCAGCTCATGGGCAATTCGCGCCATGCGAATTTCGGTGTAACGCATGGCCGCCGCGTTATCGCCGTCCACAGAACCGAAGTTGCCCTGCCCGTCCACCAGCATATAGCGCAAGCTGAAATCCTGCGCCATGCGCACGATGGTGTCGTACACCGCGGTGTCGCCGTGCGGATGGTATTTACCGATGACGTCACCGACGATACGCGCCGATTTCTTGTAGGCGCGGTTCCAGTCATTGTTGAGCTCGTGCATGGCAAACAGCACGCGCCGATGTACCGGTTTCAAGCCGTCTCTAACGTCCGGTAGCGCACGGCCGACGATCACGCTCATGGCGTAATCTAGATAGGAACGGCGCATTTCGTCTTCAAGACTGATGGGTAGGGTTTCTTTTGCGAACTGATCCATGTGCTATCGGCTTTAAACAGGCTTAAAAGTCTGCAATTCTAGCATGAGCAGGCACAATTCATTGCGGCTTTAGCTAGGCAATTCCACAAGCGGTTGGATTATCCGGCGGCTGTTTCCGTGGATTCCCCTTTCAAAAATCCGTTAGAATTTCGGCTTCGATTGATTTACGCTTGTCGTTTTTCACCGCCAACGTTGATAAAGGAGAATTCAAATGGCTGTTCTTGTAGGCAAACCCGCTCCCGATTTCACTGCTGCCGCAGTTCTCGGAGACAATTCCATCAAGGAAGACTTCAATTTTGCCCGTCATATCAAAGGCAAGGCCGCGGTCATTTTCTTCTATCCGCTCGATTTCACCTTTGTCTGCCCTTCCGAGCTGATCGCGTTCGACCATCGCCTGGAAGAATTCCGCAAGCGCGGCGTTGAGGTCGTCGGTGTTTCCATCGACTCCCATTTCACGCACTTGGCCTGGAAGAATACGCCAGTGAACCAGGGTGGCATCGGCAAGGTCGGCTACCCTCTCGTTGCCGACATCAAGCATGAAATCTGCAAGGCCTATGATGTGGAAGCCGAAGGCGGTGTGGCCTATCGCGGCTCTTTCCTGATCGACAAGGCTGGCGTCGTGCGCCATCAGGTGGTCAATGACCTGCCGTTGGGCCGCAATATCGATGAAATGCTGCGCATGGTCGATGCACTGCAGTTCTTCGAAGAACATGGCGAGGTATGCCCGGCCGGCTGGCAAAAGGGCAAGGCAGGCATGAACGCTTCACCCGAAGGCGTAGCCAAGTATCTGGCCGAGAACGCTGCACAGCTGTAAGTGTTAGCGGTTTCAGTCAAATAAAAAACGGGGCGAATGCCCCGTTTTTTATTGTATCTACGACTTATTTACGGCTACCGGCGCCTATCACGAGCACACCGGCAATAATCGCCACTACGCTCAGGATGGTAGGAATCGGAATGTTCTTTTCGGTTTCCGCCGTCGCCTTCAAATCGCCAATCTGCGCGATGGTTTCTTCCGATTCATAGCTAAAGTTCTTGTATACCAGCCCTGCTGCGCCGAGCACGATAAGCAAGGCACCGATAATGACAGAAGTTTTCATAATTCCTCCACTGAATAGACTTCCGTCACAGCTTACTTCTCTAGCTCATCCTTGCTCTATGCCCTGGCTAACATAGCAAGGTCGCTCTTGAGGTCTTCGATGTGCTCCAGTCCCACCGCAATGCGCACCAATCCCTCCCCGATTCCAGCAGCCGCACGCGCTTCTGCGGTTACCCGGCTGTGCGTGGTCGTCGCCGGATGCGTGATAGTGCTCTTGGCATCCCCCAGATTGGCAGTAATCGAAATCAGGCGTGTCGCATCAATGAGCCGCCAGGCGCCTTCCTGACCGCCCTTGACGTCGAATGACACAATGGCGCCGCCGTTTTTCTGCTGCTTCATGGCAAGCGCATGCTGAGGATGCGAAGCCAGCCCGGGATAATAGACGCGCTCCACGCCGGGCTGCCGTTCCAGCCATTGCGCAAGTTCCAGCGCATTGCGGGCATGTGCTTCCATGCGCACAAACAGGGTTTCCAGACCCTTGAGAAATACCCAGGCATTGAACGGGCTCATGGTGGGACCGGCCGTGCGCAGGAAGCCATAGACCGGTTCCAGCAAAGCTTTATTGCCGAGCACCGCGCCGCCCAGACAACGGCCCTGACCATCGATGTATTTGGTGGCCGAATGCACGATGACGTCCGCCCCCAGTTCCAGCGGTTTTTGCACGGCAGGCGTGCAGAAACAGTTATCCACGACCAGCAAGGCCTTGTGCTCATGGGCTATGTCGGCCAATGCCTGAATATCGCAGACTTCCGTCAAAGGGTTCGATGGCGTCTCCACGAAAAACAGTTTGGTATTGGGCTTGACCGCCGCACGCCAGGCTTCCGGATCGGTCAGCGAAACAAAGGTTGTCTGCAACCCCCAACGGGCGAGAATATTGCCGAACAGTTGGACGGAAGTACCAAAGATGCTGCGGGAAGCCACGATGTGGTCACCTGCAGAACACAAGCCCATGACACACGCCAGAATGGCTGACATGCCGCTTGAGGTGGCAACACAATATTCCGCGCCTTCCAGCGCTGCCAGCTTCTCCTGGAACATGGTGACCGTGGGGTTGGTGAAGCGCGAATAGATATTGCCCGGCTCCTTGCCGCTGAAGCGCGCGGCGGCCTGGGCAGCGCTATTGAAAACGAAGCTGGAAGTCAGGAAGATCGGTTCGGAGTTCTCGCCAAATTCGGTGTGCTCGCTACCAGCACGCACACTCGCCGTTTCAGGACGCCATTGTTCTGTCATGTGAATACTTTCCGCCTTGTTCAGGCAATAAAAAACCCGTTGTAGCCATGAGCTAAAACGGGTTGGACACTCGCTTTAGCTGAATTTGTAATGCGCCCGCAAGCTGAGATTTACTCAAATCGGCGCAGATGAATGGTAGCTTTCGTAGTCCCTTACGTCAAGGCCGCTACGCCGTTGCCTCTTCGTCCTCTTCTTCGGATGCCACCAGATTCAGGTCCATCTGCGTGCTCGAATTGGCCGGACGACGGATCGCGTAGGAGTCGCCTCTGGCGGTTTCGATGGAGGTCAGGTACGCCTCGTCGATATCACCTGTGACATAACAACCGTCGAAGCAGGAGCAGTCAAATGTGGTCAGGTCAGGATTGCTGAGCTGGACGGCATGCTTCAATGCGTCGAGATCCTGGTAGATCAGCGCATCGGCACCGATTTCCTTGCAGATTTCCTCGTCGGTACGGCCGGTTGCCAGCAGTTCATCCCGCGTCGGCATGTCGATTCCGTAAACGTTGGGGAAACGTACCGGGGGCGCCGCCGAAGCCAGGTAAACCTTCTTGGCACCGGCATCGCGGGCCATCTGCACGATCTGCTTCGAGGTGGTGCCACGCACGATGGAATCGTCGATCAGCAGCACGTTCATGCCCTTGAATTCCATACCGATGGGATTGAGCTTCTGCCGCACCGAGCGTTTACGCAAAGCCTGGCCCGGCATGATGAAGGTGCGACCGATATAACGGTTCTTGATGAAGCCTTCTCGATAAGTCAGGTTCAACTCGTTGGCCAGTTGCAATGCGCTGGGACGGCTGGTATCGGGGATCGGGATCACGACGTCGATATCCAGATGATTCCACTCGCGCCGGATCTTCTCGGCGAGGCTCACACCCATGTGCAGACGGGTCTGGTAGACCGACACGCCGTCGATGACGGAATCGGGACGGGCAAGATAGACATATTCGAAGATGCAGGGCGAAAGCGTGGGATTCTTGGCGCATTGGCGCGAGAAGAAATTGCCGTCCATGTCGATGAAAATGGCTTCGCCTGGAGCAACGTCGCGCAACAGCTTGAAGCCGAGTACATCGAGCGCCACGCTCTCGGAAGCCACGATGTACTCCGTTCCGCGCTCGGTTTCAGCCTTGCCGATCACCAGCGGGCGAATACCGTGCGGATCACGGAAGGCCAGCAGGCCGAAATTGGCCACCATGG
>DASTRT010000222.1:0-2285 GCA_035761085.1 Methylophilaceae bacterium | reverse complement strand
TAGTCCAGGTCAGCGTCATGCGTGTATTTGGGCTGCGGATCCAGTTGTGCCACTCGCCTTCGGCGTTGAGCGTACTTTCCGGGTTGCTGATGCGCAGCTTTTCGATGCTCCAGTCCTCGTTGCGTTCGCTGGCCAGCAGTTCCAGGCGCCCCAGTTTTTTCTGAGCGATCTCGAAACTCTCAGCTACGACATCGAGCGCAGGGTCATCCTCGGCTTGTTCCTGAAAGTTGCCCTGGGTGCGCAGCTGCGCGATATCTGGCGTGGCAGACGGCATGATCAATGTCTTGAGTCTGGCAATTATCTTGCCTTCCCCCTGGCTTAGCCACTGTACATCGCCGGTGATTTCCCGGCTTTTCAGGTTCAGGTTCCAGCCGCTGCTGACAGCCTTGGCATTGAGGCTCAGGCCGTTGATACGGCGGCCGAAGACATCGAGTGTTCCGACGGACATGTTGACGCTGTTGACCGGAGCGCGGCCGCTGCCGGTGTCGGCGCCGCCCATGCTGGCAGTGGTCTTGTCGAACAGGTTGCGCCATTCGTCGAGATCCAGCTTGTCCAGCACACCGTGAATGGAGATGCCGCGTTGCGCGGGAAGCTGAGGCAGCACATTGAGACCGATGTCACCGCGGTCCACTTCGAGCTTGCCCGCTTGAGCCACACGGACGAACCTGGCACCGATGATGTTGCCGAAGTTGGCGCTGATGACATCCTGCTCCGGCGATTGCTGGCGTTTCTCCAGCCTTACCGGCATGCGATCCTCGGCCGCCTTGGCAAGCGGCGGCGGCAGGGTGGAAGTCATGCCGACCATGCTGGAACGGATGGTCACGTCCACTGCCTGCTGATGTATGGTGATGTCGCTGAGCCAGTCCGTCGTGCCGCTCAAGCGATCAGCGAAGCTCGGGCCGAAGGCTTCCTTGAGCCCGGCATCAGTGATGCTGCCATGGGCGGCAATGCGGTGCACCTTGTCCTTGCCGGTGGTCAGCGTAAATTGGGCAGGGCCGCCGTAGATCCAGGTGTTCACGTTCTGCGCCTGCACCCCGTTCTCGGTGATGTCCAGTTTGCCGTTGAGCTTGGTCAGGATCGGAATATCCGGGCTGGCAAGGCTGCCGTTGGCGACCGTATAGGCGGCCTTGACCTTGACGGCTTCCAGGTTCTCGATCGGCAGGGTCAGTTGCAGGTTGAGCTTGCCGTTACCGGAAGTCTGCAAATCACGCGTGAAGCCGCCGGCAATATCCTGTAAGGGGCTGCTGTTGACGTAACGTATGGCTTCGCTGACCGGGCCTTGGGCCTGGCCATTGACCGTAAGGATCGGCTGCGGCGTATTGAGTACCGGAATCACCACTTTTGCTTGCGTGATGCGGTTGCCCAGCAGGTTGCCTTCCGATGCGTTCAGCTCCATGCGCGAACCATGGAACAGCAGGTCCAGTTTGATGCCGTCGATCTTCGGCCAGCCATCGGCGAAATCCAGCACGCCATTACTGACCTTGGCGGTTACCTTGAACAGGCCGTTGCGGTCTTCAGGGTAGGGGAAGTCGTGCAGATTGCCCTTGAGCGCGACCTTGATGTCCGATCCCTGGCCACCCAGGATGGCGCGGTCCAGCCAGGTAATGAGATGTTCGCTGAGGATGAGCGGATAGTAGGTCCGGGCATACTTGGCATCGGCGCGGGAAAGCGCGGCCTGCAGGTCCAGATAGCCGTCGCGGCCGGTGCGATCCAGATAGCGGCCGTTCACCGAGCCAGCCAGATGGGCGTTGGCAAGCGCCAGGTTGTGGAAGCGGAAATCCAGGCCGTCCTTGCCACGCGTCCACTGGATTTGCCCCTTGAGCGTATCGGCGGGAATCGGTGTGCGGAATACTTTGCTGAAATCGAGTATGGCTTCCTTGGCATTCAGGGTCAGCATGCCACGCGATTCATTGGCATCGATGCCGCCGCTGAGGTTGCTGAAGCCGGGGACCGCGTCAAATGCCTTGATGCCCAAGCCAGCAAACTGCGTCCGTAAAGTGTACTCCTCAGGCAGTTTGTACTTGCCGGTTTCATTGGCTGTCGAACCTTTCCAGTGCAGGCTCAGCTTTCGTAATTCGCCTTGCGGCCCGACGTCGGCAATCTTCTGCAACGACTCGGCCGACAGCGGCAGGTATGCCGCGAAGGCATTCAGGGTTTCCAGTCGGACCTCATCGAACGCGGCATCGCCTTCGATCCAGTTTTTTGTGCCGGCCTGCCTTGCACGAATGCCCAGGTTGCCATCCTGCATATTGAGACCGTCGGCAGTCGCGAGCCTGATCTGCTGG
>DASTRT010000221.1:0-6301 GCA_035761085.1 Methylophilaceae bacterium | reverse complement strand
CCGACGTTCTGGAAATAGCCCAGGTTGAAGCTGTTGCCCGAGCTGATGAACTGGATGTCGTCGGTCAGTGTGGAGGTGAAGACACCCGCATTCCACTTCCAGTCTTTCGACCAGGCGCCGCGTACGCCGCCTTCCCAGGTTTTGGAGACCACAGGCTTGAGTGGCGGATCAGCCAGGAAGTCTGTAGGCAGGCGGCAAGGCGTCAATGGATCGGCACAGCTCAGTTCGACCGGCGTGGGTGCACGCATGCCTTCGTTATAGCTGCCATAGAAATTCAGCGCCTCGCTCGGATTGTAGTTGAAGCCGATGGCTGGATTGAAGCGGTTGAAGCTGTGGTTGGCTGAACTGCTATCGCCGGTAACGAATTTATCCGTGTTTTCGTCCGGACCCATATGGTCGCGCAACTTGATGCGGATGTAGTTGTAGCGGCCCGACAGGGTCACATGGAACTTGTCGGTGACCGAAAAGATATCGGTAGCATACAGACCGAAATAGGTATTTTCGGTAGTGATGTCGGTCTCATCCTCGAACTCGCCAGTTGGCGTCGCTGCGCGCCCGACAAAGGTCGTTGTCTGCTCGGCAGCAGTGTAGTCGGTACGGCCGTGATCCACGCTGGTACCCACGGTGAACTGGTTCTTGTGCTTGAAGGCATCGCCGAGGAAGCTGTACTGCGCGTCGAAGCCGTAACCCAACTGGGCGGTTTCCGACTGCTCGTTGGAGCCCTGGGCGGTGATATCCACCGGTTCAGGCAAGGTTTGATCGCACGCCTCGCCTGCTGCGGTCTCTGTGCTGTTGAAGCAGTCATTGGTATTGCTGGCGAAATTGTTGATACGGCTCTTGCGGATATAGACGTTCCCCGCCAGCAGGTTCTCGTCATTGAGGAAATGGCTGCCCTTGAGGTTGATCATCTGCATGCGGTTTTCCACGATGTCGGGGAAGGTATAACCTTGCTCCGGCGTGTTCATCCAGCTCTTCGGCAGGGCCTGTACACCTTCCAGGTTGTTGTGGGCAAGGCTGATGCTGAGATCGAGATCGGTAGTATCGTTCTGCCAGCCGATCTTGCTGAATATCTGGTTGACCTGGCTGGGAGAGTGATCGCGCCAGCCATCTTCACTGGAGAAGTTGCCGGTGATGAAGAAATCCTTATTGTCCTTGGCCGCGCCATAGCTTGCATTGAAGCTCTTGCGCCCCCAGGAGCCGCCACTCGCTTCCATGACCAGCCCGGGATATTGCGCACCGCTCTTGGTGTGTATGGCGAGCGCGCCGCCCAGCGTGTTGAGACCGAACACCGGATTGGAGCCGGGGATCAGGTTGATGCTGGAAATGGCCGTGTGGGGAATCAGGCCCCAGTTGACGGTATCGCCAAATGGCTCGTTGATGCGCACACCATCCTGGAATACGGATAGGCCTTGCGGAGCCCCTGCCAGGGGTGAGGCGGTATACCCGCGGAAGAACACATCCGGCATGTAGGGATTGACCTGACCATCGGTGATGGTGACGCTGCCCAGATTGTTGTTGATGAATTCCGACATATCCAGTACATGCTGCTCCTGCAATTCCTTACCTGACGCAGTCTGCACATTCGAAGGGACCTGGTCGATGGGAGTTCCGATACCGGGCAATGGCGTGGTCGAAACCACCTCCACCGTGCCGGTTTCCAGCGCTTCCGCCCTGTTTTCGGCGACGGACAGACCTGGCGTCATGAGAACCGCGGTTGCGAGAGCTACTGTCTTCAAATGCATTTCATTCCCCGTTTGTAGATTGTTGTCCGATTTCTATATCAAGTTTTATGCCTAGGTAGACAAATCCCGGGAAATAATAGAAGAATCAGATAATTAAATTTTTATCAGCGTGTTTTTCGACCTTGCCGGCAGCGACATAGCTGGTTATAAAAAACCAGTCCCTTGGCTGAAAATAGCCAACCGTAAACATAACATATTCAAATACTGTTGAGCACCTTGCGCGGCGGCATGTTGAGAAAGCCGCGTATACCGAGCCACGCGGCCAAGGGGATGGCCATAGCAGCAGCTACCAGGACGACAAAACCAAGCGGGAAATTGAAGGTATAAGGGATATTCAACAAATGGGCGCTGACATACCAGGCCAATGCATTTGCCGCAACAATGGCCACCATAGCCGCCAGCAGACCGATGCTGGAGAACTCGGCCAGCAATGCTGCAATCACTTGCCTGCGTGAAGCGCCCAACACCCTCAGCAAAGCCGCTTCGCGGACTCGCTCCTCGCGCGTTGCCACCAGTGCAGCATAGAGCACGGCAAGGCCAGCCAGCAGGCTGAAGCCAAACACATACTCGACAGCATAGGACATCTTGTTCATGATGCCGCGCACCTGTTCCATGAGCGCGGCCACGTCGATCACAGTTAGATTGGGAAACTCGCGCACCAATCGATTGAGCACATCCTCCTGCCCCAACGGCAGGTGGAAGCTGGTGATATAACTGGCACTGTATTGCTCCAGCACACCAGGCGGCACAACCGCGAAGAAATTGACCTGCATGCTGTCCCACTCGACTTCGCGCAGACTAGTCACGGTTAGGGTAACGCGGCTCCCGGCAATATCGTAGGTGAGACGATCGCCAAGATGCAGGCCCAGCGTTTCCGCCAGCCCCTTCTCCAGCGATATCCACGGCTTAGCGGCATCCTGCGGCCGCCACCACTTGCCCGCCACCAGCTTGTTGCCCTGCTGCATGTCGGCCGCCCAGGAAAGATTGAACTCACGCTCGGCCAATCGTCTGGCCCTATCGTCCTCGTACTTGTCGATATCCAGCGGAACGTCATTGACTGCGACCAGACGGCCTTTCACCATGGGATAGACCGCCGCCCGCTGTAGCCCGGCCGTGTCGAAAAAGGCTTGCACGCCGGCAGTTTGAGCAGGCTGGATATTGATAATGAAACGGTTGGGCGCATCCGGCGGCAGCGAGGCCTGCCAGTTCTGCAGCAGATCATTACGCACCAGCGTTAGCAGCATGAGAGCCATCAGGCCGAGTCCGAAACCAGCGGTCTGAGCAATTGACAGACCTGGGCGCCGCTTCAGATTGGCAAGGCCCAGCTTCCACGCGCTGCTGCCCTGACCTATGCGTGACAACAGCCTGCTGCCCATGCTGGCAATCAGGCTTACCACCAGTATCAGGCCGATGAACCCGCCCAGAACGACACTACCCAGTTTCAGGTTGCCGGCATTGAGGAATATCAGTCCGGCAATGGCAAGCAAGGCCGGCAACAGGCTCAACCAATCTGTGCCTTGCATGTCGCCAAGCTCGCGCCGCAGGATGCGCAGGGCTGGAACGGCACTCAAACGGCGGAACTGCGGCCACACCACGGCCAGCAGAATGGCAAAACCGGACAGCATGCCGACTAGTGCCGGGGTCCAGCCAGGTGCGGGAATCGACTCCACGAACAGGCTGCCGGCCAGCGCTGCCAGCCCTGCCTGGGCCGCATAACCGAGCAAACAGCCGATACTGCTGCCGATCAAGGCCAGCAACAGCGCCTGCAACAGCAGGACGCGCACGATGAGCCGCCGGGAAGCGCCGAAACAGCGCATCAGCGCGTAGGTATCCAGGCCTTTCTGTACATAGGGCAGGCTGGCCAGGAACATGGCGACCATGGCCAGTATCACGCCCACCATGGCAGAGAGGCCAAGAAACTTCTGCGCCCGATCGAGCGCACTCTTCATTTCTGGTCGTGCCGTGCGAATGTCCTCGACTTTTTCGCCGTCAGTCACATGCGATTCCGCCCAGGTCTTGAAATCAACGACCTGTTTTGCATCGCCGGCAACCAGCAGCTGGTACTTGATACGGCTGCCGAACTGAATCAGGCCGGTAGAAGCAGCATCCTGTGCATTCATGTAAACACGCGGCGCGTAGTTGAACATATCGCCGCCGCGTGACGGCTCTTGTTGCAGGATGGCGCCGACCTTGAACTTGCGCTCGCCCAGTTCCAACTCGCTGCCCACCTCTGCCGACAGCAGCCTTGCCAGGCGTGGCTCAATCCATAAAGTGCCCGGTTCCGGCACTTCTTGCGTCGTGTGGCCTTGCCGGTCGATCTGCCGTGAAATGGTGAGATTGCCGCGCAAGGGAAACCCCTCGCTCACCGCCTTGATCTGGGCAAGCTGGCTGCCCTCCCCCTTGATGACCATACTGGGGAATTCCAGGGTATGCGCCGTTTTCATGCCGCGTTGCTCGGCTTGCGCCTGGTAGCTGGCGGGAAGCGACCGATGCGAAGCGACGACCAGGTCGCCGCCCAGCAGCAATCCACCCTGCCGTTCCAGCGCCAGTTCGATGCGATGGGTGAAGGCGCCGACGGCGGTGGTGGCGGCAACCGCCAGCATCAATGCGAACAGCAGCACACGCACTTCCCCTGAGGCCCACTGGCTCCTGAGCTGGCTCCAGCCAAGCGACCAAGCCATCATTGCGAAGTCTCGCTTTGCTCATGCAGTTGACCATCGACAAGCTTGAGCACACGTTGGCAGCGATCAGCCAGTGCCAGATCGTGGGTCACGAGCACCAGCGTGGTACCGGCCTCGGCATTGAGCTCAAACAGCAGCTCGATGATGCGCTGCCCGGTGACGGCATCGAGATTGCCGGTAGGCTCATCGGCAAACAGTATCTGCGGCCCGGGCGCGAACGCCCGGGCTATCGCCACACGCTGCTGCTCGCCGCCGGACAACTGTCGGGGATAATGCTTCAGACGATGTTCCAGACCAACGCGGCTCAGAGCTGCCAGCGCCAGTTGGGAGGCGTCGTCCCTGCCAGCCAGCTGTAGCGGCAGCATGACATTCTCCAGCGCCGTCAGCGAAGGCAGCAGCTGGAAAGACTGGAAGACGAAGCCCATGCGCCTGCCGCGCACTGCAGCCCGCCCGTCTTCATCGAGCTGGCCGATATCTTCCCCATGGATGAGCACTTTTCCATACGTCGGATTGTCCAACCCTGCCAGCAAACCCAGCAAGGTCGACTTGCCGGACCCGGAACTGCCCACGATAGCAAGCCGTTCGCCGGCCGGCACCTGCAGATTCAGGTCTGTGAGTATCCGAAGTGTGGTATCACCGCTGATAATATGTTTGCTGAGTTCGATTGCTTCTACTGCCAAGGGTCTATCCATGAAATTGTCGTTTCGATTGTTGATCGTATTCGTTGCCTTCATCGCGCAGGCTGCAGTGGCAACACCCGCCCTCGCCGCCGGCCCTACCATCCTCGTTTTCGGGGACAGCCTGTCCGCGGCCTACAGGATGCCACAGGAACAGGGCTGGGTCAGCCTGCTGCAGCAGCGGCTGAAGACTGAAGGCTTTCCCTATCAGGTCGTCAACGCCAGCGTCAGCGGCGAAACCACGAGCGGCGGCTTGAGCCGGCTGCCGATTACGCTGAGACAACACAGGCCGGATATTGTGCTGCTGGAGCTCGGCGCCAATGACGGGCTGCGCGGTCTGCCGCTGGCGCAGATGCGCAAGAACCTGGAAACCATGATCAAGACCAGCAAGGACTTCAATGCCAAAGTAGTGCTGCTGGGCATCAAGATCCCTCCCAATTACGGTCCTACCTACACCCGGGAATTCAGCCAAAGTTTCAAGGAACTGGCCGCGCAGTATGACCTGCCGCTGGTGGATTTTTTCCTGGATGGCGTGGCCGGCAAGCCACAATTCACCCTGGATGACGGGCTGCACCCCACCTCATCGGCACAGCCTTACATCCTGAACAATATCTGGCCGGTGCTGCGCCCCGAGCTCGATACCAAGCTGCCTAGCGCTGCTGCCAGGTAATGACCAGGCCGGGCTCGCCGGCTACTGCCTGTAACGCTGCAGCGGCGCCGATGCCCGGCACGAAGGCCAGCTTGTCGTTACAGTAAACCAGCGGCAGGTGCTCGCGCTGCCACGGCGGCATACCCGCCTCCTGCAGCAGATGCTTGAGTGTCCGCTGCGGCCGCCGATGGTCCGGTCGGAAGCGCTCTCCTCCCTGTCTGGACGCGATGCGTAATTCGCTGGATTCCAGGTGTTTCAGCGCAAGGCCCTGGCCGCTACATTCTTCGAACTTCAACGTGCTGCTGTCGGGCAGCGTCAGTTCGGTTTCTCCTTGCCACTTGAGCAGAAATGGCTCAACAGGCTGCGCTTGTTCAAGGTAAACCAGGTTCCGGTAGCGTCTGAGCCAGACATTCGGGGCCACAGCGATCTTGATGCCGGCATCCTCACGGGCAGTGAGCAGCTGTCGCAACATCTCGTCCAATCGTACGCTGCTCGGCATGGGTTGTTGCTGGCTATCCAGCCACCAGCGCAGCAAATTGCGGGCACGGGATT
>DASTRT010000220.1:0-3293 GCA_035761085.1 Methylophilaceae bacterium | reverse complement strand
TATCCGCGGTGGCAAGTGGATCGCTATCGGCCGGCTGGACATGAATACCTCGGGCCTGCTGATCTTCACCACCTCCGGCGAACTCGCCAACCACTTCATGCATCCTCGCTACGAGGTCGAGCGCGAATATGCCGTGCGCATTTTTGGCGAGCTGACCGAAGGGCAGATGCTACAGCTCACGCAAGGCATCGAGCTGGAAGACGGTCCGGCGAATTTCGATTTCATCCAGCCGCAGGGCGGCGAGGGTTCCAACCATTGGTATCAGGTCATCCTTCGCGAAGGTCGCAACCGTGAAGTGCGTCGCTTGTTCGAAGCTTTCCAGTTGCCTGTAAGCCGGCTGATTCGCGTACGTTTCGGCCCGGTCAATCTTCCGCCCAGACTCAAGCGTGGGATGATGCTTGAGCTGGAGCCCAAGGAGATCAAGGGCCTGCTCGAATGGGCGGGGATGCCGGTACCAAAGGGACCGCCGCGACAGAAGACTGCACGGGAGAAAGAGCAATCCGGCAAGACCTTCATGCCCAAGGAGCGCAAGGCAGCCGAAGCACGTGTGCCTGCCAATCCACGAGGCGCTGGCAAACCTGTCGGCAAGAAACCTGATGCTGCAAAACGGAGAATTCGGCAGAGTGGGGATCTGAACGCGCCCAAACAGCAGAAGCGCAGTGACAGGAATAGGGGAAGGGGTTAGGCCTTACCTGATTTTCCGTGCGTTTCGCATTCGTCATTCCGGCGTAGGCCGGAATCCAGTAGGCCCGCGGAAGCGGGCTTTCTCTTTGGATGGATGCCGGCATCAGTCTTGGCCGGCTGAATGTCGGACTCGCCCGACTGGCGACCCGATTTCTTTTGCTTAGCCAAAAGGAATCGGGCAAAGAAAACTAAGTTTCAGTGAAGGCTAACCTTTAGGTTATGCCGGAACTAAAAGGCTGCCCCCTGCCGCTTTGATCCTTTGCCTCAGCGCCTCGTCCGGGGCGGCTTGCGCAACTCAGCCTGGTAGCCAGTAAACACCGCTGGCTACTGCGGACTTCGAACAGTGCGCGCCGCTTAACCCCGGCTGACGCTCGATGCAAAGGCGCGACAGAGGGGAAGGTAAACCATCGGTTGGGTGGTCATTCCGTACAAGCGAAGCGCGATACGGAATCCAGTATTCAAACCAAAACCTCTGGATTCCGGGTCAAGCCCGGAATGACGAGGGCAGCCTACTCGTGACCTTCCAGCTGTTCTTTCGTCAGCAAAAACACAAACTCATTCCCCGCCTGCACTTCCAGCCAGGTGAACGGCAACTCCGGATAGGCATCCAGCAATGCTTCGCGGTTATGCCCGATCTCCACTACCAGAATCCCGCCAGCATTGAGATGCTTGGGCGCTTCGCGTAAAAGCGTATCTGTATGATCCAGCCCTGCCGTACCACTGCCCAGCGCACCTTGCGGTTCGTTGCGATATTCCGCGGGGAGCGTCGCCATGGAAGGCGCATCCACATAGGGTGGGTTGCTGATGATGAGGTCGTAGGTCTTGCCTTCCAGCGCCGTAAACATATCGGACAGCACGGCATGCACGCGATCCTGCAGGCCATAGTTGGCGATGTTGATGTTGGCGACGGCGATAGCGTCAGGCGAAATATCGACCACGTCGATGTCGGCCTCGGGAAAGGCATCGGCCAGCAGGATACCCAGGCAGCCGCTGCCGGTGCAGAGGTCAGCCGCGCTCTGGATGAGCTCAGGATATTCGACCCAGGGCGCTAGACTGTTATCCAGCAGTTCGGCGATGAAGGAGCGCGGCACGATGACGCGCTCATCCACGTAGAACTTGTAGCCACGCAGCCAAGCTTCGCGAACCAGATAAGCGGTGGGAACACGTTCCGTTACGCGGCGTTCGATAAGGTGCGCGAGCTTGCGACGCTCTTCCTCCAGCAGCACGGCGTCGAGGAAATTTTCCAGCGTATCGTGTGGCAGATGCAGCGTCGCCAGAATCAGCCAGGCGGCTTCGTCATAGGCATTGCTGGTGCCATGTCCGTAAAAAATGCCTGCTTCCTCGAAGCGCGAGACGGCATAGCGCAGCCAGTCGCGCAGTGTGTGCAACTGATGCGCTGCATCCAGCGGGGTAGTCATTGTTTATCGTCTCCGTTGTTCTTGTCGCGCCCGCTGGCCGCCCACACGAGTGCCCAGATGATGCCGCCGCCTACGATGAATAGCAGGATAAATTCCATCGCTACCCCTTCAGTAGCAGTTTTTCGAGGGTGATGCGGTAAGTATCCTTGAGCGGATCGATGTCCGCCACGCCCACGCATTCATTGAGCTTGTGAATGGTGGCATTGAGCGGCCCGAACTCGATCACCTGCGGACAGATGTTGGCGATGAAGCGGCCATCCGACGTCCCACCGGTCGTGGAGAGCTCGGGCGTGACGCCATAAGCCTGCTGGATGGCTTCGGAAATTGCTTCGACTAACTCACCGGGCGGGGTGACGTAGGGCGGCGAATATTCCCACTCCAGGCTGTACTCAAGGCCGTGCTTGTCCAGGATGGCATGCACGCGCGATTTCAGGTTTTGCTCCGTGCTGCCCTGGCCGTCTACCTCGGGGCAGAAGCGGAAATTGAACAGGATTTCCACTTGGCCGGGCACGACGTTGGTGGCGCCGGTGCCGCCGTTGATATTGGAAATCTGCCAGGAGGTCGGCGGGAAATAGGCGTTGCCGTTATCCCAGGTGGTCTCGACGAGATCCTTGATGGCAGGTGCGGCCATATGAATGGGGTTCTTGACCAGGTGGGGATAGGCGATATGCCCTTGCACCCCCTTGACGATGAGCTTGCCGGAGAGTGAACCACGCCGGCCGTTCTTGATCATGTCGCCGACGACCTTGTTGGAGGTAGGTTCGCCGACGATGCAGTAATCGAATTTCTCGTTGCGTGCGGCCAGTGCCTCCACTACCTTTACTGTACCGTCGATGGCAATGCCTTCTTCGTCGGAGGTGATCAACAGGCCGATGGAGCCTGGATGGCCGGGGTTCGCCGCGATGAATTCCTCGACGGCGACGATGAAGGCCGCAATCGACGTTTTCATGTCGGCCGAACCGCGGCCATAAAGCATGCCATCCTTGATGGTCGGTTCGAAGGGCGGCGTATTCCACTGCTCGACCGGGCCGGTAGGTACGACATCGGTGTGGCCGGCAAATACCAGCACCGGGCCGCTACTGCCCCGACGCGCGTAGAAGTTGTCCACCGGACCGAAACGCATGTGCTCGATGCTGAAGCCCAATGCCTTCAGGCGCTCAATGAGAATTTCCTGGCAGCCTGCATCGTTCG